>JBDTPE010000397.1:0-3390 GCA_039932875.1 Betaproteobacteria bacterium
TCTCGTTCAAGGCCGAATTGGTCACAGCCATAAACCGCAGTTTGTCGATCGCATCAGATGCGTTCGAAACCAACTCACGCAGGAAGATTTCGCGATTCGAATACAGCGAATGGATCATCAACTGTAAAAGTTGTTTAACTTCAGTCTGAAATGACAGGGTTTGTTTTTGTTCGGTTGCGGTGGTCATAGAAAACTCCGTTGTGAATCAAATTGTTAGACAAGTTTGCATGGCAAATGCGGGTAATGCATCCAGTTTTCAAGTGCTAGAATCGAATGCACACTAAAAAAATCACTCAGGAGAGATCAATGACCCGCCCAAAACATATGGCTGCCGTACTTGCCACCTGCTTCGCCGCGCTGACCGGCCAAGCCTTCGCAGACACCATCAGCGTCGTCACATCGTTCCCAAAGGAACTGACAGAAGCCTACAAAAAGGCCTATGAAGCGAAGTATCCCAACGACAAGGTTGAGATACTGAACAAAAACACCGCTGCGGGTATGGCCTACGTGCGCGAGCAGTCAGTCGGCAGTCGACCTGAAGTGTTTTGGGCGTCGGCACCGGATGCATTTGAAGTGCTGGCCGCACAAAAATTGCTCCAAAAGGTTGACAGCGGAAACGCGAATATACCCGCCAAAGTTGGCAGCTATCCGATCAATGACCCGGAAGGACTGTACAAAGGCCAGGCGTTGGCGGGCTACGGCATCATGTGGAATACCCGTTACACCAAGGCCAACAAGCTGCCCGATCCCAAGGAATGGGCCGATCTGATGGCGCCGGTTTATTTCGGCCACGTTGCAATCTCATCGCCCTCACGTTCGGGCACCACGCACCTGACGCTTGAAACAATTCTGCAGGGCGAAGGCTGGGACAAGGGCTGGAACCAGATGCTGCGCATTGCAGGCAATTGCGCGGCGATTACCGACCGCAGCTTCGGCGTGCCAGACGGCGTTTCAAATGGACAGTTTGGCGTGGGGCTTGTCGTCGATTTCTTTGGACTGGCGTCGAAAAATTCCGGTTTCCCGGTCGAGTTCGTTTATCCAAGCGTGACCGCCATCGTGCCGGCTAATATCGCACTGATCAACGGCGCAAAAAATGCTGAGGCCGGCAAGCGCTTCATCCAGTTCACACTTTCGGAGGAAGGCCAGGCGCTGCTGCTCGACAAGAAAATCAGCCGACTTCCCGTGATGCCGTCGATGTACGCAAAAGCACCGGCCGGCTATCCGAATCCGTTCAGCGGCGCGATCAAGGCAAAAGTGAATTTCGACACCGAATTGTCCGAGTCGCGCTACTACGTCGTCTCTTCGATGTTCGATCAGATCATTACCTTCCGCCACAAGGAGCTCGTTGCAGCAACCAAGGCGATTCACGACGCAGAAAAACGCCTTGGCGGCAAATCCAGCCCGCAACTGGACGAAGCCCGTAAGCTCGCATTCACCTCTCCGGTGACCGAAGCGCAGACCAAGGACAAGGCCATGCTGGTGCTATTCAAGGCTGACAAGAAGGATGCGGCCGCGACCGCACAAAAAACAAAGGTCGAAGAAGAATGGGCGCAGAAGGTAAAGGCCAACTACGCGAAGGCCACCGAGCTCGCGAACAGCGCCAAATGACGCCATTTGTAAAACGGTAACAAACTGGGGCGATAATTTTTGGAACTTATTTGATGTCTCCGACTCAATAAGTATGCAGTTGTTGTTCCCTTGAAGTGAGTGAGTAGCACCGGGGGCCGCAGGAGTGCGGCCCCCATCTTCCTGCGTAACGCCAATTGGGCGAGCGCACAAACGGTATAAGCGAATTTGCGCTCCATGGTTTGCGCCGCCCCTCAAGCTGCACCGGACTTCGCTTCGCGCATCGCCAGCGTTGCGCGACATGCGCACTCAAATGTCTATCGGTTTGCCATCATTAAGTCGCAGCCAACCTTTGGCGATTCGGTAAATGTGCCAAATTATTACTGCAAAGATCGTGAAGAAGCCAATCACAACGAACATCAACAGCATGCTCAGTACCGCCCACAGCATGCCCCACCAGAAAGTACGCATCTGCCAGCGAAAATGGCCCTCGAGGGGCGTGCCTTTGACGTCGTCGATTTTGATGTAATTGAGGATGATGGCCGCGAGGGTTCCCAATCCACCAGTGACGTAACCTGCCGCCATCAGGCCATAAATGACATGGGTAATTTCAATGTCTTTCTTGGCGCCCAGCGGGGCAGGCATGCCGGAATCCAGATCGTTGCTCAACGCCGGTAGTGGCGATGGCACTTGTGGAGCCGGCACTTGCGGAAGCGGAGGCGGCACGCTGTACGGGTTTTGGTCAGTCATGATTTTCCTTCGGTTTTGCTGCAATCGGGAACGGGGACGAGCGGCATTCAAACATCTTAAGACAGTACAGGCAATACGCCGAATTCACCAATCGTCGCTATTCAAACTTCAATGTGCGGCGCAGCCTGCTCCAGCCAGCCGCTTAGACAAGCGGGTAGTCGTAGCGAATGAAGCCATTGTAGTTGGCCAACTTGTCATAGAGTGTCCGACCGATGGTGTTGGTTTCCTGCGTCTGCCAGTAAAGGCGCGTGGCACCCCACTCTGTCGACGCTTTGGCCACCGCCTCAATCAGCGCGCGTGCCACACCCCGCCTGCGCATTGCAGGATCGACGAACAGGTCCTGAAGATAGCAAATTTTTTGCGCCCAGACACTCGTGTGGAAAAGATAGTGCGTGAACCCAATGAGCTGCCCGTCAACGGTTGCGCCAAGGCCGAATATGCCGTCATTGGCCAGTAGCCGCTGCCAGGCCAGATCGTACTCAGCATCCGGCAGCGTGGTTTTGTAGAATGTCTTGTAGCCGCGGGCAAGTACTCCCCAACTGGCATGGTCTTCGATGCGTAGTGGTGCGATACGACTGGTCACTTGAATTTGTGCGAATAATGGAAACTTGTGTTACCGCAGAATGACGATGCAAGAAGTTGTTTCTCTGCAGCGCCGACAGCATTGGATGGCAGACCATCAAGGGTGCCGAAGCGCGCACCCACAAGCTGAACCCATGCCATTTCGAGCGACGCCAGATATCTGCCTTTCAGTCCCATCAAAACAAAAGCAGAATACTCACCCGAAAAGGCTGGGTTCAAAATACCTATACATTGAAACTCCATAACTGGAGCGCTTTCCCAACTATTTTTCCGCCGAAATGCGCGCCAATACTAGAGTTTCACTTTTCTAACGCGCCACTGCCGCTTTCCGAATCGCCTGTAACGTTGTATTCGGCGAGATCGCTTCCGGGTCAATACGAATTTCGATCAATGCCGGTCTTCCCGCCTTCATCGCACGCTCAAATGCCGGCGCAAATTCCGCGGTGTCAGCAACAACTTCGCCGCTGGCGCCAAACGCGCGCGCGTATGCAG
>JBDTPE010000398.1:0-3380 GCA_039932875.1 Betaproteobacteria bacterium
GATCGGCCTGTTGCGCGTGAGTTGCGCGTAGGTGATCATCGGCGGCAAATTGCCCAATGCGCCTTTTTTGATTCTGCTAGCACAATGCCAGGATGCAAATATACCGACGACTAGTGCCAGCAAGCACGGCCCAAGCAGACCGGTGGCATTCAAATTGCCATCTGCAACATAGACCCCGTAGCCGATTCCGGCTATCAGGCTAACGCCCGCCGAAAGCACACCGTTGCGAACGATTGCTCTGCGCAAATTGAAAGCCATTGTCGCTCCCTGATTAGCCGGCTTTTTGTCTACCGTATTTTTGTCGGCGCGGTGTGACACACAGACCGCGGGCGCCGAATGCGTCAATTCTAAGTCGTTCTGCGGCAAGGTGACAGTTTCGACCGCTTGTAGGCGATCGACCACACAACATCAAGCAATTCGCCGATGGGTTGACGGGCACGGTACCGCGACAATATAGCCTGTTCGCGCCGACGTCGGTGCCCATATCTCAAGTCACTACCCAAAAATTGCCGGAGGAAACAATGAACAAATATCCATGCACTCACACCAAAGTCAGGGTGAAGAAACCACTTGTGGCGTTAGCCGCTGCCCTAGCCGTTGCCGTGCTGACTGCCTCGGGTTGCGCGTCCACCGGCGACATGCCTCGCGAACAAATGGCCGTAGCACGCGCGGCAGTTGATCGTTCGGCCGGCCCAGCAGGTGCGGATGCGCCTATGGAGGTCGCCGAAGCACGCAGCAAGTTGGAGAGAGCGACTGCTGCGGTCGCTCGAAAAGACTACGACGCCGCACGCAGACTCGCCGAGCAGGCCGAGGCAGACGCCAATCTAGCCGAAGCCAAATCGCACTCTGTCCGTGCCAGTCGTGCGTTGCAGGAAGTGCGCGAGGGCATCCGCCAATTGCGTGAAGAAATGGCGCGCGGCTAGTTTCACGGCGACGACAGTCTCAAAAACTCATTCAACGATCGAAAGAAGGTACTCATCATGAACAATAAACCACGCCTGACTATTTTGTCGACCGCCTTGGCGTTTACCCTGATAGCCGCCGGTTGCGCAAGCGTGTCGACACCGCCGCCCGCACTTGTGGAAGCACGCAGTGCGGTCAGTACCGCGTCGTCCAATCCCAATGTGCTGGCGAACGCCCCGTTGGAGTTGAAGAAGGCTAACGACGCGCTAGCGCGTGCCGATCAGGCATTGTCCAAGGGCGATGAACCCGAAGTCAACCATAACGCCTACCTGGCCACTCAGCGCGCGCGCACCGCCATTGCTGCCGGCGACGCCAAGGCTGCTGAGGATATGATCAAGAGTGCACAGGTCGAGCGTGAGCGAGTGCGCGCGGACGCACGCGAACGCGAGGCCAGACGCGCCACCACTTCAGCGCTCGTGGCGCGCGCCGACGCGCGTGACGCACGTGCCGATGCTGAAATTCAACGCGCGCAGAACGCCGCCGCACAACAACAAGCCGCAGCTGCCAACGATCAAGCTGCAACGGCGCAGGCACAAGCAGCCTCAGCACAGGCACAGACCGCATCAGCTGAAGCCAGAGCTGCCAGTCTCGAACGTCAGCTCGCCGCACTGGAAGCATTGAAGACTGATCGGGGCATGGTCATTACGCTTGGCGATGTTCTGTTCGAATTCAACCGCGCAGAAGTCAAACCCAGCACGCAATCGCGAATTGCCGAGTTGGCGAATTTTCTGAAACAGTATCCAGATCGTCGCGTGTCAATTGAGGGCCATACCGATAATATCGGCAGCGCCGCCTATAACGACGAACTGTCGCTGCGTCGTGCCGATGCCATCAAGTCGCAGTTGGTCAACTACGGCATACCATCGGAGCGTATTTCCACCGCTGGCTACGGAAAGGATTTCCCGGTCGCCGCAAATGACACAGACACCAATCGCGCGATCAATCGCCGCGTAGAAGTCGTCATCTCCGAGCCTGGACAGACAGTGCGATCACGTAGGTAGCGTTTCCGACTCTTCGACTTGATCGATTCAATATCATGATGCGACATCAGCCTTGGGCTGCGTGTCGCGTCGTGAACAGTGACGTATTGCGTCCAAGAAAATTACTGGATTCACCCGGCGTAAGCCCGTTGCAATTCTTCGATATTGAGTTTTTTCATTTTCAACATTGCCGCCATCGCGCGCTTGGATTTCTCCGAATCCTGATCGCTGATCATCATCGGCAACACCATCGGAACTACTTGCCAGGACACACCGTATTTGTCTTTGAGCCAGCCACATTGCTGCGCCTTTTCATCGCCGCCATCGCCTAACCGCTCCCAGTAATAATCAACTTCCTCCTGCGTCTCACAATTGATCTGGAACGAAATGGCTTCGTTGAATTTGAAGAGCGGACCACCATTGAGTGCAGTGAAATTCTGCCCATCGAGTTCAAACGCGACCGTGAGCACCGAACCGGCTGGTCTGCCATGGATTTCGTGGCCCACTTCACTGTATCGCGAAATATTTGCGATCTTGGCGTTTTTGAAAATAGAGACGTAGTAATTTGCTGCTTCTTCGGCCTGATCATCGAACCACAAACAGGGCGCGATCTTTTGAATGACTTGCATGATGGAGCTCCTTTCGGGTGGTGATCACAGCGTTGACCGGTCATTTGAACAACGCATGAGACGTTACATCTTCGCCTCACACCGCCAACAGTGCAATGTACATCGCAACGTATTCCAATGTAAGAAACCACTGACGACAGCAAGGCCGCAATTGGATCCGAGCCTGTGCGAAGTATTCCTACGCTCAATTGCGCACCGCGGCGCTATCGTGCCACAAGGCGGCATGGTGAAATGATTTGTCGTCCGGAACAAATCAAACTCAACTTTTAGAAGAGAAAATAATGCCAACCTGCGATTCATGCGGCAATGACTACGACAAGTCCTTTCAGGTGATCGCCCAGGGCAAAACGTTTACCTTTGACAGCCTCGAGTGTGCGATCCATAAACTGGCACCGACTTGCGCGCATTGCGGCATTCGCATCGTCGGACATGGCCTCGAGAGTGGTGAGCAAATGTTTTGCTGTGACCACTGTGCCACCAAATCCGGCATCACCAATCTGCGCGACCGCGCATAACATCGATCCATTTTTGAGGAGAATGACATGACAAAGCACGAGAAGGAATTTAATCCGCAACAGCAGCACACAAAGCCGCCTCGGGTAGATGAAGTCGCCAAACTGAAGCAGGATGCGGAGGAAAAGGAAGTGCTAGGCAGGCACAAGAATGACGGCCAAAACGACCATGTCGGAAATACGCGTCAGCGGGGCAATCCCAGCGGCAAAGCGTGATTGAAAAAGCAACTTCTTAACAGCGTCGCGAGCGACCGAAGGTCTTGTTGAAGCGCGTTAACGTACCCAGAGTACGGCCA
>JBDTPE010000399.1:0-3378 GCA_039932875.1 Betaproteobacteria bacterium
TGCATTTGCGCGGCGACATTCTTGGCCTGGACGCGATTGCCACAGCCACGCACGGCTGCGATGCCATCGCGCTGGATGCTTGCGAGGTTCTGACGGTTCCCTATGACACAGTCCTGCTGCATTGCCAGCGAAACCCGGAATTGGCGCATGAACTTCTGCGTACGTTCAGCGCAGAAATTCGCAGTGACCGGGAACTGATGCTCAGCATGAGCACCTATTCGGCTGAGGGAAGGGTAGCCACGCTGCTGCTCGAGATGTCTTGTCGCTGCGCCTCGCGCGGACTGTCCGCGACCAAGCTGCAACTTCATCTGACGCGTCAGGAAATCGGCAGCATGCTTGGATTGACATTGGAAACAGTCAGTCGCGCGTTCTCGCGACTGGCAAGGCTGGGCCTGATCACAGTCTGCCTCCGCGATATCGTGCTGCTTGACCGCAACGGTCTGCTCGATATCACGACGCTACCGGCGGGGCTGCCCCTGTTTGAGCGTGGTCTGCGCAACAACTACATTGCGGCGTAGCGTGAGATTTGTTGGTGCAATTGCGTTAAACCCAGACCGCAAAGTGCATGCCGACAAGGACAAGCAGGCAATCAGATCAACCTTTTTATCCAGAAACGCGCGCCGAATGGCGTTCCACACACTGTTGCTGGCCGCATTAAAAATCACTCCATACGCTTGAGCGCACAAATCTTGTTGCCTGCAGGATCACGCAAATAAGCGAGATACAGTTTCACCGCCCCGCTTTCGCGAATGCCCGGTGGGTCCTCGCAAGTCGATCCGCCATTTGCCAGTCCCGCTGCATGCCATGCATTGGCGGCTTCGGGGCTGTCGGCGGCGAAGCCAATGGTGCCGCCATTGGCTGAGCAAGCTGCTTCGCCATTGATCGGTTTACTGAGCCCGAAGACGCCGGTTTTTGTCCTGTAGAAGACGCGGCCCTTGTCGTCAGCCTTGCCGGGCGGGACGCCGAGTGCGCCCAGTGCGGCATCGTAAAAGCTCTTTGAGGCGGACATATCGTTGGCACCGAGCATGATGTGGCTGAACATGGAATTTCTCCTTTGAGTTGTTGACGAGATATTGCGATACGACGGGATGGGATGCTCCCTCATCCTCCTTGTTGATTGGGATTGGCACGCCAGGACCAGCGTCAGCCATTTACTTCCTACCCTGGCATTCTACCCACCCAAGGCCGCACCAGCCGGTAGTCGGGCACCGCAGTCGGGCTTGCTTTGCTGACTTGCAGCAGCTTCCGCCGTTTCAGGATCGCCACTGCCCGCTGCACACTGGCTTTGGACAGGCCCGTGTTGGTGGCCATGGTCGTGTAGCTCAACTGCGCGCGCCCGCGTGCGGCGGCCATGCGCCAGAGATACAGGTAAACGAGGAATGCTGAGGGCGATTTGTCATGTCCGACCAGATCGGGCATCAATACATCCACTACATACTGATCGAGAGCGAGCGAACTCATATCTTTATTACTATAGCAACAATGGGTAAAGCGGGCAATCGCGACGTGGCAATATTCTCCACGTCATCATTCACATTGGGAATAGCAAACATGATCAGCCATCTCAAGTTTGTCAGCGTACCCGTCACCGATCAGGATCGCTCGTTGGCTTTCTATACCGAAAAGCTCGGCTTTCGCGTCGCGACCGATCAGCCCTTCAGCGACACGCAACGCTGGATCGAACTGCGTATTGGTGATTCGCAGACACGCTTCGTGCTATTCACGCCCGAAGGACACGAAGATCGTATCGGCGGATTCTTTAACGGTTCACTCTCGTGCGACGACGCCGAGGCCACATACCGGCAATTGAAGGCGCGCGGAGTCGAGTTTGTTTCAGAGCCTAAGAAAGAACCGTGGGGCACCTACATGATCATGAAAGACCCGGATGGTAACCAGTTTGTGGTGGGGTCCTGACCGGCTGTCCCACGTCTGGGCTCCGGCGCAGACGTGTTCGCTGCAGCACGCGCAGGACGAACTGATTGCCGCGTGGCGCGAACTTTGCTTGTTTGCCGTACTCCAAATCAGCAATCTCAATCGCGTCAGGCTCACTTCTCATGGTCGTCCAACTTATCAAACCAGTATTAGCACCGGTACTCATCGCGCAGGCGCGGCGCCTACGTAGGGTAGCGCTTGCCATGCCCGAGCCCACTGGACTGCGCTATGGCGTGGCGATACGACCGGATACCGATTCACCGTCGCGACCGCTATCGCTGCTGATTGCAGGCGATTCCTCAGCTGCTGGTGTGGGCGCTGAAACGCAGGACAATGCACTGGCATCCCAATTGGCCGCCGCTCTCGCCCAGCGCATTCAGCGAGACGTACATTGGCATCTGATTGCGCAAACAGGTTTGACCTCAAACGGAGTGCTGGAACTGTTGCGCGCCCAGTCTTTGCCCGCATTCGATATTGCGGTGGTCATCGTCGGTGTCAACGACATCACCTACAACGTGCCCATCGGCCACGCCTTGCGCGCACGTAACCGTATCGTGCGCCTGCTGCGGACTAGCACGGGTGTACAGCACATTTTGCTGCCGGGTTTACCCGCCGTGGAACGCTTTCCGCTGCTTCCACAACCGCTGGCCTGGTATGGCGGAGCGCAAGCGAGACGCAACAATGACCTGCAAGCCCGCTGGGCGGCACACGCACGCCGTTCGGCATTCGTTTCGCATGTGCCGATGGACGGGTTTACGCATCCAAAACTGATGGCCGAGGACGGCTTTCATCCCTCGCCGATGCTGTATGCGATGGTGGCAGCGCATTTCGCGGAGCATCTTGCGCTAAAAGTTGGCGCCGCTGCCGATTCCGCTTGACCCATGATCAAATTACCGCAAAGTCCAAATCTGAATTGCGCGGCTACTATTCCGCAGCGCCCACCTTACACCGGCATAGACTGCAGCCCATTTACCCTGGCCCCAATAATCAGTTACTCCACCCGCGCAAACGCCGCGCCCTTTTCATCCTTGAAGCGATAGGCCACTGCGGCGACCGGCTCGCCATTTTTCGGCGCTGGTACTTTCCATGCGTCGATGCGCGTCCTCGGCGACAGCTCTATCGTCCAGTCACCGCGTTTTTTCGGCATCGTTGCGCTGCCAAAACTCTTTGCGCCATCCACGCCTGCAGTCTGCGCGGGAACGCTGCGCTTGGCGAGGTCGGTAGGCAGCGTCGCTTCCTTGGCTACGGTAATGACAATTTAGGCGTGGGTGTTTTGCCACATAGCCGACCTGACGGTGCCGGCCGCAAAGATCAGGCACATCTTTGCTGCGAATGCGGGATTGTTGTCTAGCGTATTCGCGGATTCAGGTACGGTTGGATTTTTTCATGGGTTTTGGCATGCCCTCAGCGCATGAGCTTGATTGTGATTGGCGGCAAACTTTGCAG
>JBDTPE010000400.1:0-3374 GCA_039932875.1 Betaproteobacteria bacterium
AAATTCAGCATCACTTTTTTCATCGCATCCTCCATGAAGATGGACAGCCTACTTGGACGGAAAGTGGAACGCGGAGAGGTCGTCCTGCAATCAGGCTACACCCGACGAAGACGCCTTGCAAGCGCATTCCAGCGCGGAGAATGGTGTGTTATTTCTGCGCAACTTACTGTGACGATATGAGGCGTTCTGCGACAGTAAATCACTCGTGCAACGATGGCATCAAAGGTAACTGGCTTCACAAAAGCGCGATCAGACAAACGCCTTCTTGCCATCGCGATAGCGCCGCGCCGCCTTTGGGTTTTCCAGTGCCTCCAGAAGTGCCGCGTGCAACTCGTAGCGGTTGGCGTCACGTCCGGATTCCTCTATACCTTTCGCAAAGCCAAGTGCGACCGCGTTTCCGGCTAACCGCAGGTCATCGTCTTCGAGCGGCCCCACCAGTGGCTCAGCAGGGTTCTCGTACGCAGTTCTGCAAGTAACGACAGACAACGAATAATACTTGCGACACGCCGCAGGACGGGCTTCATAGACGCTGCAGTTGCCATCGATCAGCAGCGCACAGGGGATGCCCGACTGCGTGTGCTGCAACGGTGCCAGCGGTGCGATACGTGCGCCGTTAGCAGTCAGCCTGCGCTTCACATCCAATTGCTCTTCCTGCGTCATTCGAGCGCGAATGTGATCGGCGAGAACAAAGGCTTCGTATGGCCGGATTTCCACCCGCTGATGGCAACAGAAGTTGCAGCCGCGTGCGCATGCCAACTCTAACCTGGTTGCCTCGATCACTTTCCGTTGCTCGTGCGTCAGCCGCGAGTACATCCGCACTACCTGCGTGCGAACGGCACTTCCGTCGCGTACGATCGCATTGCGCGCGGAAGCGCGCTCCTGATCAAAGACTGCCTGCAAGCCCGCCGATACCGTTTCGGTCACAGCCGGACTTGCGATGGCAACTTACACGCGACTGAAAGCACTATGCGCCGCCGACGATCAGCTTGTTTACGCGTTTCACGAAGGTTGCGGGATCTTCCAATTGACCGCCCTCAGCGAGCAATGCCTGGTCAAACAATACCTGAGACCATTCCGCAAACAGATCGCCATCGGTGAGCGACATTTTGCCGATCAACGCATGTTCCGGATTGATTTCAAGAATCGGCTGCGAGGCATTCACTTTCTGCCCTGCCGCTTTCAACATGCGCTCGAGATTGCCAGAAAGTTCGTTCTCATCAACCACCAAACAAGCCGGTGAGTCGGTTAGGCGGTGGGTCACACGCACTTCCTTGACCTTGTCGCCGAGTGCGGCCTTGATTTTCTCAACCAGCGGCTTGAATTCTTCCGAAACCTTCTCTTGTGCCTGCTTTTCAGCTTCGTCGGCCAATGCGCCTAGATCCAGATCGCCTTTGGCCACTGACGCCAGCTTCTTGCCATCGAATTCTTCGAACTGACCCAGCCACCATTCATCAACGCTCTCGGTAAAGAGGATCACTTCGATACCTTTTTTCTTGAACACTTCCAGATGCGGGCTGTTCTTGGCAGCGGCAAAACTATCGGCGGTGACGTAGTAAATTTTCTCCTGGCCTTCTTTCATGCGCGAAACGTAATCGGCAAACGAAACGTTTTGAGCGTCGTCGGTGTTGTGCGTCGACGCAAAGCGGATGAGCTTGGAAAGCTTTTCCTTGTTGGCGAAATCTTCACCCAGCCCCTCCTTGAACACGCGGCCAAATGCGGTCCAGAAACTGGCGTATTTTTCCTTGTGATTTTCAGCCAGGTCTTCGAGCAGCCCAATGATCTTCTTCACACTACCGTTTTTGATGGCATCGACATCCTTGGATTCCTGCAGAATTTCACGGGACACGTTTAATGGCAAGTTGTTCGAATCGACCACGCCCTTCACGAAGCGCAGATAGCGCGGTAGCAAATGTTCGGCGTCATCCATGATGAATACGCGTTTCACGTACAGCTTCACGCCACGCTTGGCATCGCGATCAAACATGTCGAACGGCGCTTTGGAAGGTACATATAAAAGCTCGGTGTACTCGTGCTTACCCTCGACCTTTGCATGGGTCCAGGCCAGCGGTTTTTCCCAGTCATGAGAAACGTGCTTGTAGAATTCCTCGTACTCGGTTTCGGTGATGTCGCTTTTGCTACGCGTCCACAGGGCGCTGGCTTTGTTGATAGTCTCGAACTCGTCCTTGACCACATCCTCCTGCTTGTCCTTGTCCCACTCAGTCTTTTGCATGACGATGGGCATCTGGATGTGGTCGGAATACTTGCGAATGATCGACTTCAAACGCCAGTCGTCGAGGAACTCCTTGGCATCTTCTTTCAGATGCAACGTAACTTCGGTGCCACGTGAGTTTTTTTCGACCGCTTCAAGCGTGAATTCGCCGTCACCGGTACTTTCCCAGCGCACACCGTCGCCTTCAGACGCACCAGCGAGTCTGGTTGTCAGCGTCACCGTGTCGGAAACGATAAACGCCGAATAGAAACCCACGCCAAACTGGCCGATCAGACTTGCATCTTTCTGCTGGTCACCGGTAAGTTTTGAGAAAAATTCCTTGGTGCCAGATTTAGCGATGGTGCCGATATTTGCGATCACTTCATCGCGCGACATACCGATGCCGTTGTCGGTGATGGTGATGGTGCCTGCAGCCTTGTCGACCGCGACCCGAATTTTCAGGTCGGTGTCGCTCTCGTTCAAAGCTGAATTGGTCACAGCCATAAACCGCAGTTTGTCGATGGCATCGGAGGCATTCGAGACCAGTTCACGCAGGAAGATTTCGCGGTTGGAGTACAGCGAGTGAATCATCAACTGCAAGAGTTGTTTGACTTCGGTCTGGAATGACAGGGTTTGCTTCTGTTCGGTTGCGGTGGCCATAGAAAACTCCGTTGTGAATCAAATTGTTAGTTAAGTTTGCATGGCAAATGCGGGTGAGGCACCGGATTTTCAAGTGCTAAAATCGAATGCACACCAAAAAAACACCACGGAGAGATCGATGACCCACTCAAAACATTTATTTGCCGCACTCGCCACCTGCTTGGCCATGCTTTCCGGCCAAGCATTCGCAGACACCATCAGCGTCATCACATCGTTCCCAAAGGAACTGACCGAAGCCTACAAAAAAGCCTATGAGACCAAGTATCCAAGCGATAAGGTCGAAATTCTGAACAAAAACACGGCAGCCGGTATGGCCTATGTGCGCGAGCAGACTTCAGGTGGCCGACCAGAAGTCTTCTGGGCGTCGGCGCCGGACGCATTTGAAGTGCTAGCCGCACAAAAATTGCTCCAGAAAGTGGATGGCGGCAACCCGGGTATTCCCGCCAAAGTCGGCACCTATCCCATCAATGACCCGGAAGGTATGTACAAGGGTCAGGCACTGGCC
>JBDTPE010000401.1:0-3366 GCA_039932875.1 Betaproteobacteria bacterium
GCATCCAGCGCCAGCGTCTCGCCCTCGATCACCATCTTGATGCCGTTGTAATCGGGCGGGTTGTGCGAGCCGGTGATCATCACGGCCGAACCGGTGTTGAAATGGAAACCAGCGAAGTAGACCATCGGTGTGACAGCCATGCCGATATTGATCACATTGATACCGGTTGACTGAATGCCGCTAGCCAGCGCTTTGGCAAATTCCGGTCCAGACAGTCTGCCGTCGTATCCGATGCTGATCGTGTGGCCACCGCGCTTGCTGGCTTCGGAGCCCAGTGCCTTGCCGATGAGCTCCACCGTTTCAGCGGTGAGCGATTTGCCGACGATTCCGCGGATGTCATAGGCTTTGAAAATTTCTGCTGCGACTTGAGACATGGTCTAGTTCCTGTGGTCGATAAAATGAAAAACGCGTTGTGGCATCCAACCGCCATGGCCGGGAAATGGCCCCGATGAAAAGCCGACGTGGCCACCGGCTTCGGGAAAATGCAGCGTGACGCTAGCCGATACTTCCGCTGGAGTTGGCAAGGCCGAGGCAGGGAGGAAGGGATCGTTGCGCGCATTGAGGACCAGCGTCGGCACCCGCACATCGACGAGGCCCTGCTTGGCCGAGGCTCGCAGCCAGTAATCGTCGGTGTCGCGGTAACCGTGCAATGGTGCCGTGACTTCATTGTCGAATTCGCGCAAGGTAGTGGCCTTGAGTGCACGCTCGGCGTTGAAGATGCCGGGATGATGCGCCAGCTTCGAGAGCGATTTCTGCTTCATTGTCTCCAGGAATCGTTTGGTGTACACCTTGCAAAATCCTAACTCCAGCGCGTTGCCGGCTGCGGTCAGATCGACCGGTGCTGAGATGGCGACGGCAGCATCCGCTATGCTGGCGGCGGCGCTGCCTTGCTCACCCAGCCATTTGAGGGTGGCATTGCCGCCCAGTGAAATGGCGGCGACGTAAAGTGGCTGATCGGGGACCTCGGCCTTGGCGCGGCGCAGTATCCAGTCGATCTCGGGTGCATCGCCCGAGTGATAAGCCCGCGGCAATCGATTGATTTCGCCACCACAGCCACGGAAATGCGGCACCAGTCCGCGCCAGCCACGGCGCTGTGCTTCGGCCATGAGATTGAGCGCATACGGACTTTGCGATGAACCCTCCAGGCCATGGAATACCACCAGCATTGGTTGGTCGGCTGCACCGGCGAGCCGGTCAACATCGACAAAATCACCGTCAGGTTTGCCGAACGGCGTCGAATCCCAGCGTTCGCGTGAATAGGTGATGACAGGCGGGCGACCGAAAACCGCAGGATAGACAGTTTGCAAATGCGCGCCAAAGCCGCCGCTACCCAGCCACCAGGGTGAATCGTACGCGGGGGCGTTGGCGGCAGGTTTGTTGAGCATCGGATACGGTTACCAGGGGGAGTTGAGTTCTAGTCGCTGACGACCATCGGGCAGCGCCGCGCCGAGTTGCTTGAGCGAAGCCGGGGCATCGCTGGCGGCTGTCGCAAAGCCTGAAAAGGTGAAGCGCCGCGGGGAGGCTAACGTCAAGCTGCCGGCACCCTCCAATTTTAACGCGCCGCTGGAGCGCGGAATGGAGAAGTTGACGGTAGTTCCAGTACCCTGAATGGCAATTTCATGACTGCCTACAGCGGCGTTGACGAAACCACCCAATACAAATTGCTCGGCATGCAAGCCCATATTGCCGTCCACGCGCCAGGCCCCGTCTGCGTTGCCGGGGAAGTCAATCGTCAAGGATTCACCGTCGCTTTGCTGCAGCCGCAACTTGCCTTGTGGCGCAAACACGGCGGCCAGGCGATGGGCGGCGGAAAGTGCATGTGCATCAGCGGTGATGACGGACGCACGCAGTTCGATGCTTCCGGTTCGCAATCCGACGCGGCTTGTGCCCGCAATCATCGGCCCGTCCGCTGTAACGTGAAAACCCAGCCTCAAGCGTAACAAGGCGGTCGGTTCAAATTTCCAGACGACCTGCACGGTTTGCGGGGTCGTGTCAGTCAACACACTGATGCGTCCGCGTCCGTTCCAGATCGTGCCACCGTCGGCAGCAAAACGAACTTGAGAGTCTGGCGAAATGGCGCGCTCTAACAATGCGGCTGGTGCCAAGGCGATCAGGCTGATCACGAATGAAATTACTGCCAGCCACCACCAGCGCCGAAGTTTCGTCGCTGGCAGCGCAGCGTCTGCGCGCGCGATCATTTTCCCGGGCTCGTCGGGGTTACGGTCGGCGTGGAGGTTCCTGCCTCGAACGTGAGACGCATGTCGACCGCTACAGCTGTTGCGCCACTTGTGCGACCCAGCGATGTCTCGCGCAACACCAGACCATGCCCAGCTATCGCCTCGCCAGTCTTGTCCCACCAACTGACGTATTCGATCGCGGGAATGACGACGCGAAAGCCATTCGCCGCCGTCGTAATCTGCGCTGTCGGACCAAAGATCGATTGCAGGTTGGCGACGCTGGCGGCGTCGCGCGGCGCGGTGCCAGCAATCGGCTGTTTGGCAAGCACTGCAATTTCTGCTGCCTGGCTGCGCATCACGCTGAGCTGCGATTCCAACCGCGGAATCCGCTCTTGCAGTGCCAGCCGTGCATTTATCGCGGGTAGTATCATGAACGCAAGAGTGAGCGCAGCCAACAGGAAAACGACCGAGAATGTTGCCGTGCTGCGCTGCTGCGGTGTCAGTACATCCCAGCGGGCAATTGCAGGTTTCGCCGCCTGCAGCACGCGTTGTTTCAAGCTATCGACGAACGGTGACCGGGCCGCCATTACCGCGTTGCTTTCATACTCAGGCGCACGACGTTGTCCGCATCAACAACGAACGTCATGCCTGGCAAAGCGGCAGCACGCGCCTTAAGCGCTGACTGCATCTGTTGATCCGTCACCGCGACGTCGATGCTGGCAATGCCA
Source organism: Betaproteobacteria bacterium (assembly GCA_039932875.1). GTDB lineage: Bacteria > Pseudomonadota > Gammaproteobacteria > Burkholderiales > Usitatibacteraceae > UKL13-2. Next base: position 2,906 of record JBDTPE010000401.1, read on the forward strand.
TCGGCAAGCGTCACGCGTTGCGGAACCAGTGTCGGTGCGACGCTGAGGATCGATGTGAGCTGCGCCAGCAGCAAGCGCGCATCATCGGCAGATCCCAAACCGCGCGCGCGCTTCATGGCGTCGAGGTTGCGCTGCATTTGCAACGGTGGATCAACAATCGCTTGCGCCTGGGGAAATGCGTCTTTGAAGACCTGAATCATTTCGCGCTCAAGTGACTGCCGCCGCTGATCCAGTTGCCAAGCGTCGATAACGATAAAGGCCAATTGCAAGCACCCAATCAACGCCAATAGCATCGCGACCGGCTTGACCATGGCGGACAAGCCACTACCCTTCTTACTCGCCGCGAATTCGCCTGTCAGCAGATTACCGGCGATAGACGACACCATCCGCGGAGCGGGGCGCGCAACCATGCGCAGATGAACGCCAAGTGCATGCTGCCAGTTGGCTATCCAGGCGGCGTC
>JBDTPE010000402.1:0-3361 GCA_039932875.1 Betaproteobacteria bacterium
GAAACCGAAATGCGCTGAACGCTTGCGTAGCGAATACCATCAGGGCCTCAGGTTGCACATTGCCCCGCATTTTGCAGTCCGACAAGCAGCATGACTACGCCGTCTGAGCTCCCGGTGCGCGCAGCATTGCACCCAAGCGGCTTATACCTTGAGCTTCGCGAGATCGGGCCGGAACAACTGCATGACGCCTTCTTGGTGGACACGGTTGAGCGCGTTCCCGCGCGGCAGTCGGTAATTCAAATCTTCAAGGAAGACCTGGGCAAGGTGTCGCCAGCATCAGCGCCCGCCGGACTAATCTTCCACGTTGGAAGATGTGGCTCAACGCTCGCTTCGCAACTTTTGAAGCAGCATCAGCAGGTGGTGGTGTACTCCGAGTCGATCGCAATCAATGAGATTTTGGTGCCGCCACACAAATGGACACGCGGCGAGCTGATCGGCGCGCTGCGCTCACTGGGCGACGTTTTTGCTGAGCACGCCAGCAAACCGTACATCCTGAAGCTCAGCAGCTGGAACACGTTGAATTGCGACATCATCACCGACGCATTTCCGTCTACACCATGGGCAATATGTATTCGTGATCCACTGGAAGTCTGCGTATCGCTTATGCAACAGCGGCCAGCTTGGTTGCGTGATGCCGGCTCACGATCAAATCTGTTTGTCAGCATTGTGGATCCCGAAAATACTTGCCACACGCCCGAAGAGTACCTGGCCCGACTTTACGCCGCGTACTGCAGAGCCGCATGCAGACTCGACACGAAACGCGGCAAACTTATCCCATACGACACACTACCTGACGCTGTATGGATTACGCTGGCGCCACATTTCGGGCTCACGATGGACGAACAAATAAACTCACGGATGTCCACAGCGTCACAAATTCATTCGAAAGGGCGAGTCGGCAGTGAAGTCGCTTTTGTGCCCGACAGCACCACGAAACGCGCTGCTGCATCAACTGAACTTCGACGCGCGGTCGACAGATACGCTCGCCCCGAATTGGAACGCCTGAAAGGCAGATTTGCATAACTTGGCAAAGTTAGTGCCCGCCCTGCACTGGCGCGATCGCTAAAAGACGACGCATGAAATCTCCGCGTCAGGGAATCAAAATGACGTGCACGCGGTACGGACCATGCGCGCCAATCACAATGGTCTGCTCGATGTCCGCAGTACGGGAAGGCCCCGAAACAAAAAACGTCGCGCGTGGCGGCTCGCCAATCTCGCGTCGCATCAATTGAAACGCATCTTCCATGGTCGCCACCATGCGACTCTTTTTGACGATACAAATATGCGTTTCAGGCAACAGTGCCGTTGATTTAGGCGTGTCTGGCGCGCCGAGTAATAGCAGAGTTCCCGTTTCACCGATAGCACAAAAGCAGCCAGTGATGCCGACCAAGTCGTCGCCGTTCGCCGGGCGGTTGTCGTACTCAATGCCGGTTGCCTGCCAATCGAGCAAAGCAAATTCGGGCCAGCCAACACAACGCGGCTGCAGGGATGCGCTATCAATATAGCGGGCGATTTCACGCGGTACGTCTGCCAGACCCGCTACCTCAGTAATCGTGGTCGTCAGCCGCGCACATTCCTCGACGAAGTGCTGCACTGGATCATGCATGGCAAAGGTCGGCACGGGTCCACGCAGGTGCGTGGAAATATGCGCACGCACTGCCGCGAGTTCACCTGCGCTCGTCGCACCGGCTTTCCCGCTTTGGCCACGAATGCGCGCGAGGATGTTTTCGCGCGCACTCATGAATTGCCGTTTTTCAAAGCTTGCATTGCGGCATAAAGTTCACGGAATGTTTTTCCTTCTGGAGCGGGCATATCGCGACCCTGCGTCCAGCCATCGATACCGGGCAGCGAATGAATGAGCTTATCTCTGTCACCCATCATCGCCGCCAGCCGCGCGCCGATGCGCGTCGCAAAGGCATACAAAGCCGGCCGCTTCACGAAAAATCCCCAAATGGCAATTGCCGCACGTTCGCCCATCGGCCGTAACTTCATGTCGAATTGCCGCTCGCGCCATTTGCGCATCAAATCCGGCAATGGAATTTTCACCGGGCAGACCACCTGGCACTCTCCGCAAAACGTTGCCGCGTTGGGCAGGTCACCCGCATTCTCGATGCCGACATAAGTCGGCGTGAGCACTGAACCCATCGGCCCCGGATATACCCAGCCATAAGCGTGACCGCCAACGTTCTGGTAGACCGGACAGTGATTCATGCAGGCACCGCAACGGATGCAGCGCAGCATGTCTTTCATGTCGCTGCCGACCAGCTTGGTGCGCCCGGCATCGACGAGCACGATGTGCATCTGCTCGGGTCCATCAGTTTCGCCAGGAGCCTTCACGCCGGTGGTTAGTGTCAAATAGTTGGCGATTGACTGGCCGATGGCGGATCGCGGCAACAGGCGAATCAGCGTTGCAAAGTCTTCCAGTGTCGGGATGACTTTTTCGATACCGGTAACCACGCAGTGAATGCGCGGCAGAGTCGTGACCAGGTCGGCATTGCCCTCATTGGTGACCGTGAGTGTGGTGCCGGTTTCGGCGATGACAAAGTTGGCACCCGAAATACCCATGTCGGCACCGAGGAAATGGCTGCGCAACTGTTCACGTGCTTCGCGGGTCATGGCCGGAATTTCGGTCAGGCGCGGCTTGTGATGCGCGTTCATGAACAGCTCGGCGACCTGCTCCTTGGACTTGTGCACCGCTGGAGCGACGATATGTGACGGTGGTTCGTCCGCCAGTTGCAGGATGTATTCGCCAAGATCGGTTTCCATTACACAAATACCCGCGCCGATTAGCGCCGTGTTTAACGCGATTTCCTCAGTGACCATCGACTTTGATTTGGTGATGGTCTTTACACCGTTGCGCTGCGCGATTCCCAACACAATCGCGTTCGCTTCTTCCGCCGTTTCCGCCCAATGCACCTCCGCGCCGCGGCGCTTGGCGTTGCGTTCAAATTCGAGCAGATACGCATCGAGGTTATCGATGACGCGGTCACGCAGTGCCGCCGCAAAGGTTCGAATCTCCTCCCAATTATCGATCTGCGCCACGCCTAAAGCGCGACCATCGACAAATTTGCCTTTGGATTTTTTTAGCGCAATTTGCAATACGGCGTCGTTGAGCTTGGCGCTCGCCGTTTGTTTGAAATGCATGCTTTGTACTTGCATTGTCGTTACGCCATTGCGTTGCAAAAATGTAGATCGCCATTCGGCGCGGATTCACAGGCGAAAATTCCCGGAAACGCGCTACAGTGCTTGTGTTTGCCGATTACTTCGTCATCCCTGCTGCGATTTCCGCAAAGTGGTAAACCCCGGTTTTCATATCGCCGTTGCGCCGTAGTCGCCCTTCAATATTGAGCAGGCAACCCAG
>JBDTPE010000403.1:0-3354 GCA_039932875.1 Betaproteobacteria bacterium
GTTAGGCCGTTTTCTCCAGAAGCGCGTAGAAAAAACCGTCATGCACATCATTTGGTAGAAGTTGGCCGTCCACAATTTCAGGGCTGGTGTCAGGTTGCACCGCTATTGGCAGCAACAATTCAGCAATTTCCAACTGGCGAGCGTTCGGCGTTTTGCGCAGGAATTGCTCGACGATATCCTGATTTTCGGCACGAAAGACCGAGCAGGTCGCGTACAGAAATCTGCCACCAATGCCGAGGCAACCCCAGAGAACGGCCAACAGTCTGGCTTGCTGGCGCGCCAGGGCGAAAATATCGGTTTCGCGACGAATCCACTTGATGTCCGGATGGCGCCGCACCACGCCCGAACCTGAGCAGGGTACGTCCAGCAGGATGCGATCAAACGGCTTGTTGTCCCACCATTCGTCGGGTTTGGAGGCATCGGCGGTTTTCAGGTTTGCTCGCAGTCCCAGCCGTGTGAGGTTTTCATCTACGCGTAGCAGTCGGCGCCGGTCGCTATCAACCGACAAAACGTGCAACGCGGGCTCGACAGCAGCCATTTCAAGTAGATGCCCAGTTTTGCCACCGGGGGCGGCGCACGCATCAAGTACACGAGAGCCCGCTGATGGCGCCAGCAACGTGGCTGCAAGCTGTGCGCCCGCATCCTGTACCGAGACCATGCCTTCACGAAAACCTGGCAGCTCGTTTACACCTGTCGGCCTTTCGAGCATGACTGCCTGTCCAAAAACATGATGTGCCGCCAAACCATGTTTGGCCAGCAACGCCAAATAATCAGACACTGTGATGCGCTTGGAATTTACGCGCAGACACATCGGCGGATGTGATCGCGCCGATAGCAACACCGATTCCCAGTCTGCCGGTTGCTCTTTCTTGACGCGTTCGATCCACCAGCGCGGAAAGTCAAATTGCGCTTCCATCGACGTCATTCGCTCGCGCGAAAATTTTTCAGGTGATCGCAGGTAGTTTCTAAGTACAGCGTTCAATAACGGTTTGGCGCGCCCAAAACCGATTGCGTCGGCGGCAGATACCGCATGGTCCACGATGGCGTGCGGTGCGGCTTTGGAAAACTGTAGTTGCGATAAAGCAACCAACAACAAATGCCTGACTGGAAGGTCATTAATCGGCTGTGACAGCAACAGGTCTAGCTGCGCCGATAGCAGGCCACAATGCCGCAGCGTATCGAACGAAATGGAATGAATCGCGGCACGTTCATTGGGGGTCAGTTTTGCCGTTTGGACCAACTTGGCTAGTACTGCTTCCAGCACCCGGTCGAGATTCTTGCCGGAGAGGACTTTGCCGACAACCTCTGCGCTGGCAGCTTGGACGGCAACCATTCCCTTCGGTGCTGCAATTGGGGGAGTGTTCATACGAATCGCCATCCACGTTGAATTATTGAACCGCGAAGGAATTCCGCGATTTTCATGCGTTTGCCGCCAGACCTTTGCACAGTGACCAGACTTAAGGCACCGTCCCCACACTGCACCACAAGTCGATCCGGCGCAACTTCCACAATAGTGCCAGGTGCAAACCCTGTTCGTGTCGCAATACACTGCGCATGCCAGATCTTGAGCCGATCGCCTTCATGCACGGTTTCACAGCCAGGAGACGGATCAAATGCCCTAATGCGCCGTTCAAGCGCCGCTGCCGACGTTGTCCAGTCTACGCGCCCTTCCGACTTGTCGATCTTTCGCGCATACGTTGCCGCCTCTTCATGTTGCTGCTGCGGCCGCAAAGTCAACAATTCCTGCAGGGCTTCGACAATCGTTTTGGATGCGATGACCGTCAATTTTTCAAACAGTGTCTCGCTAGTTTCCTCAGGCGCAATCGGACAGGCTCGCGACAGCAACACCGGACCGGTATCGAGCCCGGCGTCCATTTGCATAATGGCAATGCCGGTCTCGGTGTCGCCCGCTTCAATTGCGCGCTGCACCGGTGCAGCGCCGCGCCATCGCGGGAGGAGCGAGCCATGAATATTAATGCATCCGTATTTTGGAATATCTAGGACCGCCTGGGGCAGCAGAAGCCCGTAGGCCGCAACCACCATCACGTCCGGCGCGAGTGCCCGCAACACCATCTGGACATCGTCTGCCTTGAGTGATAACGGCTTGCTGATTTCCAGTGCCAGTCGCGCCGCTTGCTCGGCAACGGCACTTGGTTTAAGTTTCAGCCCACGCCCTGCGGCACGGTCAGGTTGAGTCAGTACTAGCGCGATTTTATGGCCGGCCGCATGCAGCGCTGCAAGCGCCGCAGCAGCGAACGGGGGCGTGCCGGCAAATATAATTTTCATGGTCTGGAAAACAAAAACGCCGACCTCAGCAGCCGGCGTTCCGCGTGTTTCTATTGGACAACTGTTATGCGCGCGCTGCTACAGCGATACGCCGACGAGGCGCTTCCATCTCGGCATCACGCTCAAGTTCACGCTGGCGCTTGATCAGCTTGTTCTTGATTCGATTGGCCTTTAACGGCGAAAGGTACTCGACGAAGACATGGCCATCCAGATGATCAAGCTCGTGTTGGATACAGACCGCGAGCAATCCAGACGCGTTGATGGTGAAACGCTGGCCGTCGCGATCTAGGGCAGTCACCATTACTGTTTCGGCGCGTTCGACCTTGTCGTAGAAGCCGGGAACGGACAAGCAGCCCTCTTCATTGACCGCGGTTCCTTCTTTCTTGATGATTTCCGGATTGATGAACACACGCAGTTGGTTCTTCTCTTCCGAGACATCAATCACCATGACGCGCTTCAGCTCGCCGACTTGGGTCGCCGCGAGGCCGACACCCGGCGCTTCGTACATGGTTTCCGCCATATCATCGACCAACTTCTTGATTTTGTTGTCGATAATCTTCACGGGCTCCGCGACGCGGGTCAGGCGTGGATCGGGGTAAGTTACAACGTCCAGAATAGCCATAATTGCTTGCGAATTGAATAAATTAGGTGCAGAATCTTGAGGAACGACTTTAAGTTTGTGACGCATTACTGACTTGCAAGTCTAGTAGAAGTCGTCGCATATGGCAAATTTGCTTCTCGGGATACGGCGTACTGCGCCTGCTTCGAAACCGCATTTGCCCCCACAAAAGTGAGATCCGCCATGAAAAAAAGCAAGCTCACACGCCTCTTTGTCATCGCTTTGGCCGGTTTTGTTCCCCTGTTTGTGCAAAGTCAGACCAATCCAGGCGCAAAAGCAGAGTCAAAGGCGGCAAATGCCGCGCAGACGCCAGACAAACCCGTTGTCAGGAAGGCGACCGCCCCGATTCAGATCGCTCCTGACGCGCCAGGGTCTTACGTCGTCGTTAAAGGCGACACTTTGTGGGACATTTCCGGCAGGTTTCTGAAGGAACCATGGCGCTGGCCCGA
>JBDTPE010000404.1:0-3347 GCA_039932875.1 Betaproteobacteria bacterium
AAAATCCCCGATTTGCAACACTTTCAATCTATTTCACAAAGGGGCTTGCTTTTTGTTTTCGTTGCGGGAATAATTCCCGCATCAGTATCTTATTCGAATTTCACGGCAAAAGCAAAGGAAGCTTGATGTCAACGCAAACCGGAAATGTCAGCTTTGTCTCTTCGACAGGCTCGACGTTGCGGGCTGCGGACAGAGGGCCTTCGCTTGATTCTGCCTCCACCAGGTTTAATGCAGCGCCTACGGTAGCCGACACCAGCGTGTCACGACAAACAGGACTTGCGGGCATTTGGAACTATTCCTTTGACCCGACGAGCCTGACGTTACATCCGAATTCAGGAGTAGCGTCGACAATGAGAAACAACACGCTGGTGGTGTGCCCGAAGACTTTCTACTCCGTCCCGCGCCGTCCTGTGACCACACCTACACATTTCAACCACGCCTCGCCCAGGGTGAGTACATGAACATCGCCGATAGTTCGTCTGTCTTTCCAGCAATTGGCCAGCGGCCTACGCGGCGGCGCAAGTCTGCTACCGGCCGACAAGCACGCTGGGGCAGTCGTCTGCGCCAACACTTCACGAATGTGAAAGATATTCTCACGGGCATATCGCTAATGACGAGCAGCACCACCGCAGAGCGAACCGAAACGGGTTCATCGACGCGGGTGCCGTTTTTTGCTGTGCTCAGCGTTATGCCTGCGCTCGCGCATGTCAACGCGCCGCGCTTGCTCACGGTTACCGCGCATTTTCCGGTGGGATGCGGACCAAGCAGTGCGACAGCTTCGGTCGTTTCCGTAGGCGGCACCGATGTGCTCGAAGTTCGCTTCGACCAGTCCAGTCCTGATTTTGCGTTTTCGGATCTGGTCCTCGTTCCCTACACGGTCGAACTCACCTACACGCCGTCAGAGGCAGGCGACCTGCTGGTGCGGATGGTCACTGTGGACGGCGTGACGGTGGGCGAGTCAGTCGTGATGACGCGTAACCACCGGGGCGAGGATACTCAGTTTGATGTCACTGGCAAGTGGATTGATCCGTCCGCCGACAAAAATCGACTGGCATTGGTGCCGGATGCGCCTAGCAGCAGTGCCGTGGTCGGCATCTGGAATTTTCACGACCATCAGGGTGTTTGTCGACAATATGCCATCCAGAGTGTGCACTGGAAGCAAGCAAATGTTGAGGCTGAAGGCGCAATATTTGATACCACGCCAAGTGTCGCAACCGCGCCTTCGCCTGATTTGGCGAGTGCTGCATCGGCAGCGGCCAGCCAATTGGGCTTGGCGCGCATTACTTTTCACGGGCTGAATTCGGCGCGCATCTTCGCGCTCGGCTTTGGCGGCAACGTTTTGTTTACGTCGAACCTGGTACGTACAGCCTACTAAACTGAAAAGTTGAATTGTTCCGAAATGGTGACGGCGCAGGGAGAATTTCCCCGCGCCAGAACCTGGTCCCTATGGCCGATAGGGATTGTTTGGATGACGATCACGGTTATTCGGAATGCCGTCACCGTCCCGATCCCAGCGGCTGCGATTCAAGTACCAGCCGTCACCGCGTTGCTCCCAGCGATTCGGATGGTACACATAGCCGCGTCGCTCACGTACCCAAACGCCAGACACCCAGACGTGACGATGGCCGCGCCAGTTCCAGTACCCGGGTACCCATACATAACCGCGACGCGGTGCGGGAATGACTTCCGTACGCAGTGGCGGTGGTGCAACCCTGATCACGACGTCGATCGGTGGCGCGGCTGCGCTTAATGTTGGCAACGCCGTCGCGCCAATTGTGCCCGCAGCAATCAGTACTGATAGCAGTGTTTTTCGTAATGACATGATATTTACCTCCTTGTCGTAGAGCCGTACCTAGTTGCACTTACTGCGACCGGTCGGCTAGCGATCACACCGTGAATAACGCAATCGTCTGGTTACGGTTTACGGCGCCTTGCAGTTGAAAATTGTAATCAGACGTAACCCGACTGACTTGTGATGCAAGAGTATTCACACATCGCGCCGTATGCGTTACCCTTTGGCATTCGAAATAAAAGGGCGCGAAATGGCAAATGCAAGCATTGGGGCAACAACGCAACTCATCGAGGACCTTAAGGCGAGACCCGCGTCGGAGGCGGCCAAACATTTAGGCGAAATCGATGCCGCGCCTGCTTATGCCGCGTTGGCGGCCCTGAATCCAGCGTTCACACAGGATATTCTTGCGGCAATGCCGTCTGCGCAGCGGCGGACCATTATTGCCGAAGCCGTACCGGAAATCGCCCAGCAATGGAGTCGTAATCAGTCGTATGAGCAAGGTGCGCTAGGCCGTTTGATGGAGCCAGCGGCGGGCGTATTTTCGCCGTCCACGACGGTGGACGAGGCGATTGAAATGCTGCGCGCGCTAATCAAATCGGCATTGATCACCTATGGGTACATTACAAGCCCTGACGGCAAGCTACTTGGCATCGTGACGATGCGCGATCTGTTGTTCGCAGATAACGGCAAAACATTGGGTGAAATCATGCTGGCGAACGTGTTTGCGCTCAGCCCGCAAATGCCGATTTCGGATGCGATGCGCCTGACCCTGAATCGGCATTATCCGGTTTACCCAGTCTGTGATGACCAAGGTATTCTGCTTGGCCTCGTTCGCGGGCAGACAATTTTTGAATCGGAGGCCTTCGAGATTACCGCGCAGGCCGGTAGCATGGTCGGCGTCGACAAGGAGGAACGTATTTCCACGCCGATGATGCAGAGTTTCAAGTTTCGTCATCCGTGGTTGCAACTCAATTTGCTCACCGCGTTCCTCGCCGGCGGCGTGGTGGCGATGTTTCAGGGCACCATCGACCGCCTGGTCATTCTGGCTGCTTTCCTGCCGGTGTTGGCGGGCCAATCGGGCAACACCGGTTGTCAGGCAATGGCGGTAACGTTGCGCGGCATTACGCTGGGTGAGATAAAACCCGGTGACGGCAAGGCGCTGGTATTGAAGGAGGGGTTGTTGGGTGCCATGAACGGCGCACCTATCGGCGTCATTGCTGGCGTGGCGATGTACGTCACCGCGACTGCACAACATTCGTCGAATGCACTCATGCTGGCTGCGGTGACACTTCTGGCGATGGTCGGTGCCTGCATGGTCAGCGGCATTTCTGGCGCGATTGTGCCATTGACATTGAAGCGCTACGGCGCTGATCCAGCGACGGCATCAAGCATCTTCCTGACCACGTCAACTGACATTGTCAGCATGGGGTTACTACTGGGGTTGGCGACGGTGATGGTGCCGAAGTAGTCGCTCCGGTTTGAAGTGTACTAAAAACCAAAAACACCAACACTGGTGCGGCCCGCAGGCCGCCTGCACTCCGAACGGTCCCGCATT
>JBDTPE010000405.1:0-3343 GCA_039932875.1 Betaproteobacteria bacterium
GGTTTCCCGATGAGAATCATTGGGTGTTGAAAGCGCCGAATGCGAAGCAGTGGTTCGGTGAAGTGTTCGCATGGTTGGCGGCGCATCAACCGGGCAAGCAAAAGACATGACTTCTAAGGTCAGTTCACGGGCCAAACGCATAAGTACTCCAAAAAACTCGGCCTATGCAGGCAGACTCCCAGCCTTAAAAATATCAAATTGGGTCAGCCGAAAATTTGGTACGGAGATGGTCTGTGTCGAACAAGTCGGCCCCGATAATTGTGTTTAAGGACTTGCCAGCAGGCAAAGAAGGCTATTTCACTCAGTTATTGCAAAATGCTAATTGCACTTAACGTATCAACAGTTTGTGAATGAGGAATATGACTGTGCATTTCGCAAAATGGATTGTGGTCACCGCCGTCTTAGTGTTGTCGGCGTGCACCGAGATTTCCGGTGGGCCGGTTGAGGGCAAGCTGACGGACATCGCCACTGGAACGCCAATAGGCGGTGCCTCGGTATTGGTGAAATGGGATATGTCGACCGGTGGGCTACTAGGCGGCACGCACTATGTTTGCTATCGCGTGGAATATGCAAAAACCGATGCCAACGGCGTGTATCGCATTCCCCGGTGGACCATCAAGTTGGCAAGAGATGGAAACGGAAGTCAGATGCGGGTGTTGCCGTTTAACCAGACCGTGAGCATGCAAGTCAATGCGCTAAAGGCGGGATATCTTGGTGGATCAGCGGGCGTTGGGGGAACTGAAAGCAGAATTGACTTGAAGGCCAGAAAGTTTGATGGTAACGACGAAGAGTGGTTCGTTGAATGGTGGAAGGTAGGGCAATTTGATGACGGCTGCATTTTCGGGGGTGCATCACGCGATGGGTTGGAGGCGAAGCTCGCGGTATACGAGCAATTCGGGCACACCAAAAGGCATCGTGAAATTATTGATTACATCAAGCTCCAGCTACACGACCCGAAGTATGGCTTGGAAAAAAGAATCGGCGAGGACAAAAAATGAAATCAAAGAAGCTACCTTTCATTGCTAAACCAGTGCGCAACTACCTTCCGAAGTGCGCTGACTGCGGCCCAATCGGCTGTGTCACCGCCCTACTTTGCACCTGCAATTAACAGGGAACTTCTCTTAACCTCCGTTCGTGCTGAGGTATCGACGCACACCCGCGCCAAGCCGTTGATTTTTCACTGCCGCTAGGCCCTTCGATACCTCAGAGCCTGCCCCAGCATGTTTGAAGCTGGGGGCAAACGGAAACGAGGTACTAAGAAGTTCCAATAGCCAAACTCCAGCATCGGCGCGCCTCTTCGTGACTTTTTAGCTTGCGAAGCCCGTGGATGCTGGAGTTTGTGCTTTAAGCGTGAACCAGCTAATCCCGCATTCAGCCAGCCAGCACTCACAACGCCTTAAGTATTTTGATATCAGCAACCAGATCCGCAATCGCGGAGTCTGCCATCCCGTTATATACGCCGCGAATCCGCTTGTTTTGATCGATGAGCAGTAGTTTTTCGGTATGCAGGAAATCACCTGAAGCCTGCTGCTTGCCCATGTCTTCACTCGCGAAATAAGCGGTTTTTGCGATCGCGTAAATGGCTGCTTTGTTTCCGGTGACGAGGTCCCAGGTATTGCTGTTTATGTTGTGTTCTTTGGCGTATTGCTTGAGGGCACTGACGGTGTCTACGTCCGGCATGACCGAGTGCGAGAGGATGCGAACCTGATTGTCATTTGGGAAGGCTTTTTGCAGTTGCGAAAGCTTGGAGGTCAAGCGTGGGCAAATGCCTTGACAGGTGGTAAAGAAGAACGAGGCCACGTAAATCTTGTTTTTGAAGTTTGCTTCCGTAATGGATTTGCCATTCTGGTTGGTGAAGCGAAAGGCTGGCACCGAATGAAATGTCTTTAGTGCTTGATCGTTTGCCTTCAGCCAGTGCGGTGCGAAGTCTTCACTGTTGTAGTACGGCAATTCCGCCGCCGCCTGCGCGCAGCCGATCCAGGCGAGCAGCGAAAGAGCAAAGATAATTTTGAGTTTGTTGCGCATATCAGTCTCCTAAGACGTTAAGCCGGTGCAGAGATTCGCGTTACTGAGGCCGTAGATGCGGCCGTTGCGAATCTCGAAATTACTGAACAACTTGCCATTGGGCCGCCAACCTTGCTGCAAACCAACCGGCTCGCCGTCGCGATAGCTGTGGCGCTTGAATTGCTTGCCATCCTGATACCACTCCCAGGCGATGCCATCGATCTTGTCGTTCTTGAATATTGTCTGGGATCGTAAATTCCCGTTCAGCCACCAGGTGCGGGATTCACCTTCGCGCTGTCCGTCCACGAACGGAAGTTCATAGCCCAACTTTCCGTTTACGAAATAGTTTCGCGCCCAGCCGTGACGTTTGCCGTCTCGGAATTGATCCGACGTGGCAACCTTGCCGTCGGCGTGCAAGGAATGAATTTCCCCGGTGAATGGTACGTTTTGGTACATGCGTAAGCCATTTGCCGGGTCGATGCTGATCGCCTCCGGCGCGACGACGATGGTCGCGCTGTCGGAGGCTGCATTGGTGGCGACTTCAGCGGCAACTTCACCGACAATCCCCAGTGCCAGACAAAACAACATTGACCTCAACATGCGATTTACGCTCACCCTAGTTGGAGATCACGTTTGGCGTGCCCTGATAGGCGCCATCGAACAACAGATAGTCGGCTTTGCCATTTACCGTCGAATAGATTTGGTTCTTGACGTGGTAGTGATACACCGGCGTACTGGAATACTGGGTGGTGCTGGTATGGCCGCCGGATACATCAAGATCGGTCGGGTGGCCATTGTTGGCTGTGACCGAGGTACATTTCCGGCCATAGAGGAAAAATCCGTCGCGCAGAATGGCCATCACTTTTGAATCATCGTTCGAGATAGGCGTCATCTCCAGGTGATAGTGGTAGACCTGTGGGCCGGTGTGCGCACCATACTTGTCAAAGCCGGAAATCACCCCGGTCTCCAGATTGACATTTGGCCCCTCCAGGCCATTGAAGATTGGTGAGCCGGTAATGGCAATGCCGATCGGCCCAAGGTTCGTCGCGGTAGCGCTATTCGCTTTTTGCGGGTTGATCGGCACGGTCACGAAATAGCGATTTGTGTATTGATCGATGAAACCGGGTGACATATTCGCAACGACAGTTTCAGAGCCCGGCGCTTCATACAAACCACTGGAACCGGCCGGGTTCCAATACGGCGATTTGTGATCAGGACGACCGGCAGCTTCCAGCGTGACGGTGCCTGCGCTGGTGTTTTGCACCACTTTGACGTTGCTGCCGAATGCAGAAAATGCCGACGGCAATGCGGAGGAGCTCGTGGTCGTTGCCAGCGGTAC
>JBDTPE010000406.1:0-3343 GCA_039932875.1 Betaproteobacteria bacterium
AAGCGCGCTATCGCCAGCCCAGGCAATTCATGGAGAAGGTCGCCACCGGCAACGCGATTCAGGAAACCCACGAGGTCGGCCCTGGCGACATCGGATTTGAATTCATGATGAATGCGCTGCGCCTGAATGGCGGCTTCGAGGTGCGCTTGTTTGCCGAGCGCGCAGGGGTGCCGTTGACGGCAGTGTTGCAACCGTTGGACGAAGCCGAGCGGCGCGGATTGATCACGCGGGATCATCAGCGCGTGACGCCCACATTGCTGGGCCGCCGCTTTCTGAATGAACTGCTACAATGCTTCCTGCCGGAAACCGATAGCGCCAGTACCGAAAATTAGACAATCATTACAATAACTTATAATGGCATTTTGCGGGTAACTGGCGCGTGCACTGCAACACCGCCAAATGCATGGCGCTTAGCGTAAAACGCGCGGGATACGTTGCAAAAACTGTGGTAATAAACAAGGCGACAAGGGGGAATGTATGAACGGTTTCACCAAGGTGCTTATCGGCAGCGCAGCAGCGGCGTCAATGTTGAGCGGCGGTATTGCGCAAGCGCAGGGCTACCCCACGAAATTCGTGCGCTTCGTGGTGACCTACCCTCCCGGCGGCAGTTCCGACGTGATGGCGCGCATTATCGGCCAGCAGTTGAGCGAATACTGGGGCCAGTCGGTGGTGGTGGAATCGCGGCCGGGTGCGGACGGTTCGATCGGCATGGAATACGCCTCCAAACAGCCGCCCGACGGTTATACCTTTCTGCTCGGCAATTTCGGTCCGGTCGTTGCCAAACCGCTGCTGGCGAAAGTCAACTACGACTGGCGCAAGGATTTTGCGCCGGTATCGCGCATCACGATCTCCGCCAACATCCTGGTTGTGCCGGCGGCCATGCCGGTGAAGAATGTGAAGCAACTGATTGCGCTGGCGAAGGCGCGGCCGAGTGAAGTCACGTACGGCACCAGCGGCCCCGGCAGCATGTCGCACTTCGCGGGCGAAATGTTCCAGCGCATCGCCGGCGTCAAGATGATTACGGTGAACTACAAAGGTAATGCGCTGGCGATCACCGATATCATGGGCGGACAGATCAGCACCATGTTTTCAGACGCGCTGCCGGCTATGCAGGCCATGAAAACCGGCAAACTGCGTGCGATGGCGGTCACCAGCGAGCAGCGCTGGCCGTTTACGCCCGAGTTGCCGACGCTGGCGGAAGAAGGGTTGAAGGGCTTCGCCGCGGTGAACTGGTGGGGCATCCTGTTTCCGGCCGGCGTGCCGCGACCCATTATCGACAAGGTTAACGCGGATCTGGTCAAGGCGCTGGCGACGCCGAATGTGAAAACCCGTCTCGGCGAACTCGGCGTTGAAACGGTCTCAAGTACGCCGGAGCAGTTCGGGCAGTTCATGGCGTCCGAGACCGAACGTTGGGGCAGGCTTATCAAGGAAGCGAACCTCAAGGTCGAATGACTACGCCGACCTATCTGCGCGCGGAAAATATTGGCAACCCGCCTGCACGGGCAGTGTCGGGCCGTATCAACATAGCGACAGCGATAGCTTATGCCAGCCACGGACATTGAGAGTCTCGCGCAAACGCTTGCGAGCAGGATTCTTGACGCCATCCCTGACCCGGCATGGGTGAAAGACGCCGGGCATCGCTATGTGGCGGTCAATGCCGCATTCAGCAGGATGTGCGAGTTCCAGGTTGGCAGTGTCGACATTGAAGTCATCGACTTCACCGATTTCAATCTGTTTCCTCTGGAGACAGCGGAACAATCGCTGCAGGAAGACCGCGATGTCATTACGACGCGCAGTTCAAAGCGCGGCGACTTGTTCATTTTCAATCCGGCGGGGCAGGCGCGCCATTTCGCGACGCATCGCATGGCGTTGCTCGACGGCGCCGGCGGTGTGGCTGGTACCTGGGGCATTGCGTTCGACATCACCGACGAGGCTGCGCGCCGTCTGCGCCTGAGCGATAACGAGCGCCGCCTCTCGACCTTGTTGCACAATCTGCCGGTGGTCGCCTATCAGCGGCTGCCGGATGCCGACTGGCGCATGGAATTTGTCAGCGAAGGTTGTCGTGAACTGACCGGCTACCATCCTGCTGATTTCGTGGGCAATGCGGTGCGTACCTGGGCATCGATCATTTTCCAGGAGGATTTGGTGTCCGCCTGGCATGATGTTCAGAACCAGCTCGCCAAGGGCGCGAACTACAACATTGAATACCGTGTGGTGCTGCCGGATGGCGAGCAGCGCTGGGTCACGGAGCGCGGCGTGGGCATCAGCACTGAGGAGGGGGATCTCGCGTCGCTGGTCGGCGTCATCATGGATTTCACCGAAACCCGGCACTATCTCGATGAGATGGTGCTGCGCGATACGCACGATACGCTTACCGGCGTCGCCAATCGTCCGCTGCTGGTGGATCACCTGCGCCATGGCATCGCCTACGGTGAACGCTATGAGCGCATGGTCGCCACCTTCGTCGTCAATATCGATCACTTCAAGTATGTCAACCAGAGCCTGGGGCATGACGCCGGCGACGAGCTGTTGAAGGGCGTCGCCCTGCGCCTGCGCAGTGCCTTGCGCGATCATGATTCGATTGCACGGCTCGGGGCCGACTCGTTTGCCATGACCTTGATCGATATCGATAACCTCGGCGGCGCGGCGCAGGCGATGTCACGCGTGCTGAACTCCGTGCGTGCACCGTTCATGATCGGCGAACACGAGATCGTGGTCACCTGCAGCGTGGGCTGCGCACTGTATCCGAATGATGGCCCGGACCCCGAGACGCTGCTGCGCCGCGCTGATACTGCCATGCGGCATGCGCGTAATCTGGGCGGCGATTGTTATTATTTTTACTCGGCGGATAGCGACCGGCTTACCGAAGAACGGCTGTATATCGAGGCGAACCTGCGTCACGCCGTTGAAAACGGCGAGATGCTTCTGCACTACCAGCCGCAGGTGGACGCGAAGGATGGCCGCTTCATCGGCATGGAAGCACTGGTGCGCTGGAAACATCCGGAGATGGGCATGGTATCGCCAGGCCGCTTTATCCCGGTGGCCGAGGAAACCGATCTCATCGTGAGCATCGGCACCTGGGTCATGGAAGAGGCCTGCCGGCAAACCAAATCATTGATTGACGAAGGATTCCCGGTGGGGCATGTCGCGGTCAATCTGTCGCCGCGCCAGTTTCGCGACCAGCGGCTGATTCCGAAAGTCAGTGAAATCCTGCAGCGCACCGGCCTCAATCCCAAACACCTTGAGCTGGAGATTACCGAGGGACTGGCGATGAAAGACGTGGATGCCGTCGTCGCCAAACTCAAGGAGCTGAAGAGCCTGGGTTTGCAAATGGCGATTGACG
>JBDTPE010000407.1:0-3340 GCA_039932875.1 Betaproteobacteria bacterium
CCACGACCGAACACTTGCCGCTGGATCGATTTCTGTCCAGAAACGCCGTTGATGACGTATTGCAGTGTCGCGGTGGAGTTGCTGGTGAAATTGATGCTGATGTTGCCGACGGGTGTGCCGACTTTGAATTGCGACGCGCTGTAGTTGCTCAATGGCGCGGAGGTTGGCTGATAGATGGCACCAGAGTAGGTGGTGAAGTCAGCATTCCACATGCCGCCGGGCAACACGTACCAGATTGGTTTGCCAGCGTTGTCGTACACATAAATCGCATTGAGCTGAATCTGGCCGTGTTGCTGGATCGACATTCCCCAGCCATTTTCTGCCGAACCCGCCCACCACATATCACTGTAATTCTGTGGGCCAGCTACGGCGGTGGTGGCGCGGAACATGCCGCGGCCATAGGTCGCCGCGATCAGCGTAGATTGGTCGTACCAGAACAGCTCGCGCACCCGCACGCTGGCGGGACCGTCGTTGGAGGTACTCCAGGTTTGGCCGGCATTCTCGCTGGTGTAAACGCCATTGGCGGTAGCGGCGTACAGCCAGTTTGCCTGCGTGGGGTGGCGCTTCAGGTCGTGCACGGTGATGGCTGGGAGATTGCCGTGAATGTTGGACCAGGTGTTACCGCCGTCCAGCGTCACCCAGATGCGTGCCAACGCGAAGCCGGTAAAGGAAACCCAAACACGATTGGGATTGTCAGGGTCGATGGTGATGCGATTGACCGAACTGGTCGGCAATACACCAGCACCCATCCGCTGCCAAGTTGGTGCAGCGCTCAGGCCATCGGTGGACTTCCAAACCTGGCCTGGGTTACTGGTGCTGGCCGCAACATGGCCCGTCCAGATGATGTTGGAGTCTTTCTCCGCGACCGCAATGGCACTGATATACGTCTTTTCGGCCGACGCAGGGACCTTGATAGCAATCCAGCTTGGCAGAGGGTCTTTTACGTTATTGCTGACCCACAGCGAGTTGGCGCCGACCAGCATGCGAGTGCGATTGTTCGGGTCGAGAATAAACGGCGAGATGAAGTTCGCCGCTTCGACGTTGCTGGCGCCGCAATAGGTATTGGTAGAGGTATTCTTCAGCGCCTCGTCAATGCCGCTACAGATGTATTGGCGCGTTGACAGGCCGACGGTGCGGTGAATCGAGGCATACACGTACTCGCCATAGAGCGTAGTGTCGTCTACCGGATCGACCGCCACATTGCCGCCGTCACCACCGGCGAAACGGTCCCAGCTGGTTCCCGATGTGTAGGCAATGGTGCCGTTGTCCTGGGTGCCGCCGATAATCTTGCCACCCGCAGCGCGCTTGCCGGCGCCACCGTAAAACTGGGTGACCGAGAGGCCGTTGTTCAGGTTTTGCCAGGACGAGTTGCTATTGGCCGAAACGGTGAAGATATTGTTGGCGCGGTACAGTCCGCCGTCATTGCCGAAATAGACCACCGGATTGGCAGTGCTGTAATTGGCTGGCGAGACGATTTGATGATGGTCCGCGTGCGGCTGCGGCACGCCGGGGCCTGCTTGCTGCCAGGTGCTGATACGCGTGAAATTCGCACCGCCATCCATCGACTGATATAGGTCGAGCCCGCCGGTCAAAACATGGTTTTCGTTGGTTGGATCGACCCAGATCGTATTGTCATAGTCGCCCTGATCGCTCAGATGCTTAGGTGTGGATAGCAGCGTCCAGTTGGCGCCACCGTCGATGCTCTTCCAGACCTCGCCGCGTGTCGCCGCGCCGTCGGCGTTGTTGTCCAGAGACGTATATACAAGGTCGGGTACTGTTTTGGCATACGCGATCTCGGCTCGTGCGCTGGTGCCTCGACCTTTCAATGCGTTCGACGCCACCAGCGCGGCCGACTGCGTCCATGTCGCCCCGCCATCGCGCGAGTAATAGACATAGCCCTTATCGGTGCCCGCAAGCGCCTTGCTCGCATCGTTGGGGTCGAACCGCACGTCGAGCACTTTAAAATTCCCAACCTTGCTCCACGATGTACCCGCGTCAGTCGAGCGAAACAGCGAACTCAAGGTGCCGGCGAGCAGGATATTTGAATTGGCCTGGCTGATCGCCAGCCGGTTGACGTAGATCCAGTCGTTACCCGTGGCGTTGACGCTGGTGTCGGTACTGGTCGCTTGCAGAATGGACCAGGTGACCCCGCCGTCGACGCTTTTGAACACGCCGATGCCGGTTAAACCAGCGAAACTTTCACCAGTGCCCGCGTACATGATGTTGGGGTTGACCTGATCGATCACGAGGGCGCCAATCGCCAGGTTGCCCATAAAGTCCTGCAGCGGCCGGAACGATGCGCCTGCATCCTCGGTGAGCCAGATACCGCCCGAGGCGGCACCGAGGAAAATGCGGCTGGCGTTGCGAGGGTCGAAGGCGATAGCGCGGATGCGTCCGCCAATATTGCCCGGTCCAATCGAGGTCCATTGTGTATTGCTGATGCCCGCAGCTAAATTGGCGCGTGGCTCGCTGGTGCCCTTGCCCGAATTGATACCGGCGTCGCTGTCGCCGAGGCGACCAATCCCGGCAAGCGTTTTGCGCGCCGCTTCTGCCGCCAGCACCTGTGTGGAGGTTGGTAAATTCCCCTCGTCGTCCATATCCCACTGTCGCAGGAACTCTTTGGCGGGCGCGCGGAAGGTCTTGCGATCTGCATTGCGATATTTGTTGCGGTCAGCCAGCATGATGCGATTGACGTTAGCTTGCGGCAGTGCGCAGACTTGTTCATTCGTTTGGCCAGTCGCCGTACGCAGTTTGGCAAGCACAACCGTCGCAATATCCAGTCGGGCGGCAGCGTCGGCATCAGACAAGGCATTGAGTCCGGCGCATCGGTCAGCAGATGCAACTGATGCGGAACGCGCAACGGTGACGGCCGTTGGCGGCACTTGTGCGCAGCCAGCAATCATCAGGACAAAGGCAAGCGTTGTGAAGAGCGAGTGCGGGATGGAATATTTCATGCAAGCTTTCGGCAGACGTGAGTGCAAGATTCTAACGCTGGATGCGCTTTCGCTGCTGTGAACAGCGCGGATAGTTTTTTTCAGGTACGTACCGCTACGCAACAGCGATCAATCAACTTTCGCACCGGTGGTCCGGATTACTTCTCCCCACTTCTTTGCCTCGGCTTTTATGAGCGCGGCGAAGGCTTCGGGTGAGCCGCCGCCGGGGGCAATGCCTGCGTCAAACAACTTGCGTTTCAATGCAGGCAGCTTCAACACGGCGTTGATTTCGCGATTCAGCCGAATGATGATTTCCGGCGGTGTCCCGACAGGTGCGACCAGGCCGTTCCAGGCGATCGCTTCGAATTGGCCAAGGCCGGGTATGCCGGCTTCGGCAATGGTCGGTA
>JBDTPE010000408.1:0-3333 GCA_039932875.1 Betaproteobacteria bacterium
AAGATCGACGCCCTTGATGCTGAGGAACGGGCATTTCTGAAAGACGAGATGGCGCAGGTTGCAGGCAATCTGATGCTGATGTCGGGGGTCACCGGCGAGGGCGTGCAGGATGTTCTGCGGGCTTTGCGTGTCCGTATCGACGCGGGACGTTTGCGCGCGCGGCAGGCTGATGAACCGGTCGACGGCCAATGGCAGCCCTGAAAGACGCCCGTCGGCTGGTGGTCAAGATCGGGTCGGCGTTGCTGGTCGACCGGACAACAGGGGCCTTGCGCGATGATTGGCTGCGGTCCTTGGCGGATATACCGACGACGCGCTCGACCGGCCAATCATCGGTATCACCAATACGTATAGCGATTTCAACCCCTGTCACGGCAACGTTCCGCAGATCATCGAGGCGGTCAAGCGCGGCGTGATGCAGGAAGGCGGCATGCCATTCGTGTTTCCGACCATTTCCATCGGCGAATCGTTTGCACATCCGACCAGCATGTATCTGCGCAATTTGATGGCACTGGATACCGAGGAAATGATGCGTGCCCAGCCGGTCGATGCGGTGGTGTTGATCGGCGGTTGCGACAAAACCATTCCCGCGCAATTGATGGCAGCAGCTTCGCTGGATATCCCCTCGATCGTAATCCCGACAGGGCCAATGCTCACTGGTGAGCATAAAGGTGAACGTCTCGGTGCCTGCACTGATTGCCGGCGCTTCTGGGCCAAATACCGTGCTGGCGAAATCGACCAGGCCGAGATCGACGAGGTGAACGCCAAACTCGCCCCAACCACGGGTACCTGCATGGTGATGGGTACCGCCAGCACCATGGCCTGCATGGTCGAAGCGGCGGGTATGAGCCTGCCTGGCGCGGCAGCGATTCCGGCGGTGTACGCCGAGCGCTTTCGCCATTCTGAAACCACCGGCAGGCGCATTGTCGCGCTCGCCAAACAACCGTTGTTACCGAAGGACATCCTCACGCCCGAGGCCGTCACCAACGCGCTGGTTGTGCTGCACGCCATCGGTGGCTCGACCAATGCGTTGATCCATTTCACGGCGATTGCTGCGCGGCTTGGTATCGCCATCGACCTCGCGGCATTCGACAAGCTTGGGCGCAATATCCCGGTGCTGGTCGATCTCAAGCCCAGCGGCGCGCACTACATGGAGCACCTTTATGAGGATGGCGGGCTCATGGCGGTGCTTAATGAGCTGAAGCCGATGCTGCATCTGGACTGCATGACCGTGAGTGGCCGCACCTTGGGTGAGGAAATCGACGCCGCGAAGATGCCTACCAAACGCAAGGTGATCCGGCTCGCGCAAGCGCCGATCTTTCCTTCCGGCGGTCTGGTCGTCCTCAAAGGCAATCTCGCCCCGCGCGGCGCGATCATCAAACACTCTTCGGCGACGCCTGCACTCTTACAGCACCGGGGTCGCGCGGTGGTATTCGATAGCATCGAGGATCTGGCCGCACGCATCGATAGCGATGATCTGGATGTCAACGCCGACGACATATTGGTCTTGATGAACATCGGACCCAAGGGGGCACCGGGTATGCCCGAGGCTGGCTACATTCCGATTCCAAAGAAACTGGCGAAGGCCGGTGTGAAGGACATGGTGCGGATGTCCGATGCGCGCATGAGCGGTACAGCGTTTGGCACCATCGTGCTACATATCGCGCCGGAAGCGGCCGAATGCGGGCCGCTGGCGGCGGTGCGCAACGGCGATATGATCAAACTCGATGTTGCCGCGCGTACGCTGACGTTGGAAATCAGCGATGCCGAGATGGCCGCGCGGCTCGCGGTGTGGGCGCCGCCGCCAACGCTGGCGAATATGCCCGATCACGGTTATCGCAAGCTCTATCAGACGAGTGTGACGCAGGCGGATATTGGTTGTGATTTTGATTTTATGTTGCCGGCGTTGACGCGTACTGCGCCTCTCGTTCGGGATCGGCCTACCGATGCTTAGTGGACCGCGAACCTCGACAGCGCTAGTTGTCGGTGGTGGCACCATGGGCGCCGATGTCGCAATGGTCCTCGCCCGCGCCGGCTGCAAAGCGATTGTTCTGGAGTCATCCTCTGTCCGATTGCAATCGCTCCCAGATTACTTTTCTCGCGGCATGGCGGATCTCGGCTATTCTCACCGCGCAGATAGGCTGTCTACATGCAGCTCACTCAATGAAGTCCCATGGAGCAATGTCGATCTGGTCATTGAATGTATTCCCGAGCAACTCGACATCAAACAGGCACTATTCGCTGAGTTGGTGCGGCGTGTCAGGCCCGATGCACTGCTCACCAGCAACAGTTCAAGCTTCCCCATCAGTGCGATAGCCGAAGGTCTCATGTCGGCGTCGCGAATGTTCGGCCTGCATTTTTTCATGCCCGCGCATCTAGTGCCGCTGGTGGAAGTCATCCTTGGCAAGGATAGCGAACCCGACAATGCGGACCAATTGATGGCGTTCATGCGTGCCTGCGGTATGGTGCCGGTGTTGGTGAAGAAAGACCTGCCAGGTTTCCTGGCCAATCGCCTGCAGCATGCGCTGGCGCGGGAAGCGTTCGCGATGATAGAAGACGGTGTGGCAACCGCCGAGGATGTGGACAAGGCGGTGCGTTTCGGTTTTGGATTTCGCTTTCTTGCAGCGGGGCCAGTGTTGCAACGCGACCACGCTGGCGTCGAGGTCCATACGGCTGCCGCCGCAACCATGTATCCCTCGCTGTCGGTGGCGACAGTACCGTCGAAAGCCCTTCGCGACAAGGTGGCCAGCGGCAAACTGGGCATGAAAACCGGCGAAGGATTCTTCCGCTGGACACAGGAAGCGGCGGCAGCTGAACGCAAGCGCTACGACGACATCCTGCGCGCAGGCCTCAAGCTCATCGCCGCTGAGTTGCCAAAGATCGACGCCGACGAAGCGTAAATCTCACTGTTTCGTGTGGACAAACTCATGACTCGGTAGTAAGTGTTTATCGCCATGTTGCGCGCTGATTTTGGCGTAGACGGGTGTTGCCAGTTTGATCCCTGCTACTCCGGCATTTGGCCGATCAGCAACTTGTCACTCGACCTAGTTGAAGTGCATTTACACGCCCCTTGATTGAACGCAGCAGGAGCCAACTTGCCCGATCAAATCCATCGCTTCCGCAATTACCAGGCACTTTGCCCTCATAGCTAAAGTAAATCCAATCTTCTTTCTTGGACGAAGGTTTCCCAAGCGTCTATGCGGCTTTAGCGGTCTTCGTTGGCCTTTTGAGGCTAAGAGTCATGCGCACCGTATTAAAAATGACCGCCAGGTTATCCCTGCTTGGGTTGCCGCCTTCAGACAGCATGCGATGCAAGCTTTTGGTGGGCTTGTCCGT
>JBDTPE010000409.1:0-3315 GCA_039932875.1 Betaproteobacteria bacterium
CACACTGCGGCACGCCAGCCAGAATTTTGTCCATCGGCAAGTGTTCCAGAATCACACCGGTCGAAAATGGCAGCACCTGGTGACGCGTGCAATCCAGCGCTTTGGCGACTTCGGCGCAGGTTGCTTTCGCATCCGCGAAACCACTCGCACCGGTTCCAGCGTTGGCGCAGCCGGTATTGATAACGAGTGCGCGAATATTGGAATTCTGCTTAAGGTGCTCCCGACAAACCAGCACCGGTGCGGCGCAAAACCGGTTCTGCGTAAATACGCCGGCCGCGAACGAGCCTTCTGCAAGTGAAATGACCAGCATGTCT
This sequence comes from Betaproteobacteria bacterium, assembly GCA_039932875.1. Taxonomy (GTDB): domain Bacteria; phylum Pseudomonadota; class Gammaproteobacteria; order Burkholderiales; family Usitatibacteraceae; genus UKL13-2. The sequence continues at coordinate 315 of JBDTPE010000409.1, forward strand.
TTGCGATCAGGCTTCTTCACGTGGGCTTTGGCATATCCCAGCATCACGCCAGCGATTGGCAGCAGTGAATCTTGCGTGGGTAGCGAGTAATTGACGGCCATAAGATATTCACAATTCGCGAGTGGAGTCGGGCAAAATTATGGCACGGATCGTCGCGCAACCCTTGGTACCAGCCATATGAAAACTGCATACGCGGATATTTCCTCATTCATCACCATGGACGGTTCCATCATCCGCGAGTTAATGCATCCGGCAACGCATAGGCCTAGCAGGATGAGTTTCGCCGAAGCCATCGTAGAGCCCGGCGGCGCGACGCTGACGCATCTACACCGCGAGGCAGAAGAGATTTATCACATCACACAAGGTGTCGGAACAATGCGATTGGGTGAGGCCGAATTTGCCATCGCAAGCGGAGACACGATTGCGATTCCGCCAGGTACTTCGCACAATGTGACCAACACGGGCATTGATGAGCTGAAAATTCTTTGTGTGTGCCATCCAGCCTATGCGGACGCCGATACCGTTTTGCTTTGATGCCGTCCGTCGGCGCTTGACTCAGGCGCGAACGACAACAGCATCCTGTCCGTTCCAGAACGCCAGTGTTTTGTACGAAAGCGGTTCGCTCCCCAGCGCGCTGGCCACAGTGTCCTCGACGAATTTTCGCGTGGTGAATGTGGTGCCGTAGGTCTTTGCATCGATCGATGGCGACTCGCTACTGGCGATAAAGTGTGTGCCGTTTGCGTCAAAGGCAACGCCTAGTTTTTTCGCAAACTGCTCGTTGTGAACACTGAATACGAGCAGGCCGCCGGGTTTGAGCATGCGTTTCAGTGCTCGCAGCCAAGGCGACCACATATGAGCGGGCAAATGTGTGAACATCGATAACACAAACACCAGTTCGTACTGAACCGCATGGGTGATTCTTTCCGGATAGTGCGACGATTCGAATGCCACAACGCCGAACTGCTCCTGAAGGAACGCCACACTTCCAGGCATCACGTCGCTACAGGTCACCCGGCCGGGCAATGCCTTGACCAGGTGGCGGGTGAAGCGGCCAAATCCAGCAGCGAATTCGAGCACGCTGGCGGTTTTCGACAGCGGTCTATCCACGCTTTCAAGAAGCAACATCAGTTCTGAGAGCGTGCGCCAGCCATCGGAAAGATATTCACGGATCGGATTCTTGGCGATTTCGTGATGGGCGAAAAAGCGAAAGATGTCGTCGGCAGGGTCAATCACGCAATTGACCATCATCCAGCGGCCATAGGCCTGCGGCGCCTGCATACGTTCGAGCGCATTGTGCGCAGTCAGGTTTGTTGCGTCCAGAGCGAGCACATCCGAAAATAGCTGCGCCGCTTCCGTTGGTTGGCTAGCCTCGAGCTCCTGTCCACGGCTAAGCAGTGTTTCTATCGTCTGCATAGTTTGCTTTAAATGGGTTATGCAGCGTCACGCAGGATTGCCTTCAGATCACCGGCTGATTTCCAGTGATGTCCGCAAACATAGCGCGGTATTTTCCAACGGTTTGTCACGCTTGTGACCGGAATGGGTTCGGTGGAGAAGGCCGCGGTCACGAATGGTAGATCGCACTTTGCTTGTTGCGGCAGATATTCTTCCAGCAAATACGGGTTGCTGTGGCCATATGGATAAGCAAATAAACTTACACCTGGGTTGGGCGCAATGTTCGCGATAAATGCGGCCGCAACTTTGATCTGAAGATCCGCATCGGTCCGTGTATCGACACCGATGAAGGTACCCTTCAATTGATCGCGCTGAGCAATCAATGGGAGTGAATCGTGGCAATGGTCCCAGCTATGATTTGCGACATGAAAAACCCCCGATTCAACCGCCGGTTTCCACCAACTGTCGCTCCACCAACCGCGACCGAGGATGCAACTGCGATCCATCGTGGCACGCGCCTCCCTTGATGCGATGACGAAAGACGTTGCATGCAAGGAGGGTTGCGCACCCGGGAACTCTGCATCGAAGTCGCGCATGATATTGAGCATGCTGCGCTGATCTCCGGCTGAGGGATGCGGCAAGTCTTCGAAGTCAAAATTGGTCCCGTCGTCGAATGTGATGGCTACACATTTTTGAGGCCAGTGCGGTGATGGTTCGACGAGCAGACGCGCAACGTCAAGCGCCGGAATTACTCGCCAGCCTAGCGCAGTCAACAACCGCAGGTCTTCGCGGAACGCGACGTGATCGTTGCCGAGATAGTTGTTGCTGTCGATATTCAGCGAATGATAGGTGAGGATGGGGATACTAGACATGGCGCTAAAACGGTCCAATTCGCGTGACGTCATCGATCCACGCCTGCATCTGTGGTACGGGTAATGTTCGCATCCATTTAACGATGAGATAGGGGTGCGCCGTGCGAACGTAGCCAACCCGCAAATCCACCTGCAGCGCCTTGGCGTCGCCGCAATATCCGAACCATGCATCGCAGTCAGTCAATTGGCTAGCCGCCGTTGCCATCACAATTTGCGCGATGCCGCCGCAGGCGGAGCACTCAGCGAAATGAGCCTTTGGTAGTCGGCGGTAAAAGGATTTACGTACGGCAAGCCCGCCCTCAAGATAAACATCCTTGTAGCGGATCCAGTTGCAAAAGCCGACGCATTCTTCGGTGCCGTCGGGCCAGGTATAGACAGCGACAAACTGGCGCCAATCCTGAGGCTGGACCTCCGTATTCAGAATCTGATATGCCACGGGGATCGGGAAAGCGCTGTTGAACGATTCCTGAAAGAGCGCGCTGGCGTAGGTCGCAGCATCCTTGGACTCAAATACCCTCAGCGCCTCGTTGAATGTGTTCATGTCATCCGGGGTTTCAGACTGCACGGCGTTTGACGCGGCAGTATTTGTGACGTGGCCTAAACTCTAGCACCGGCGCGGTTCTGCAAGCAATAACGCCTGAAAAACCCCGCCAAATGGCGCTCTACGTTATGCGTTGGGCTACTCAAACTTAACTCAACTTGCCGTGACAGTGCTTGAATTTCCGACCGGAACCGCA
>JBDTPE010000410.1:0-3305 GCA_039932875.1 Betaproteobacteria bacterium
GCCTCATTGTAACGAGGTGCTCAACCTGGTCACAAATGATCCAGAACCGCGCCGCGGTGGCGCGCGACGGCGCCGAATGCGCTCTTCGCCATTCAGCGTGAAGCTGTCGTGGCGCATGCGCGCGGATCAAGCCCGTGATGGCTGCGGCCGATGTACATTGCCGAACAGATTTGCGCCTGTATTTATGTCGCGAATTCAACCCTGGATGCGCCCTGTTTGGCGCAGTACATCGCGACGTCCGCATTGTTGATCAAGTCGTCGGGCGTCGTGCCATGTTGCGGGAACAGGGCAATTCCGATGCTCGCGTTGGCATGCACAGTAATTACATCATTGCCGATGCCAACCTCGCACGGCGCTTGAATGGCACTGATGATCTTTTCCGCTATCGCACCGAGATCTCGTTGATCGCGGGTGTCCATCAGCAGGCAGAGAAATTCGTCGCCGCCATGCCGGCAGATGGAGTCGTCTGATCGAACATTTTTCTTGAGGCGTTCAGCGACAGCTTGCAGCACTCTGTCACCGGCAGCATGTCCGTGCGTATCGTTGATCGCTTTGAACGCATCCAGGTCGACAAACATCACCGCCAGATTCCAGCCATGGCGCACCGCTTGCATGAGTCCGTGTTCGAGGCGATCCTGGAACAATGCCCGATTGGGTAAGCCAGTGAGCGCATCGTGGAAAGCTGCATGGCGGGACGCTTCTCCCTGTTCCACCGCAGCAGCGAATTGATGCTCGATCATAATCCGGCTACGGACCTGTACTTCGAGCGTTTCGTTCACAACGGCCAGCCCCTCAGAGACCTGTAATACGTTTTCCTCAATTTTTTCGATCTGTTCAATGGCGTTTTCCACGACAGGCAGCCTCTTCTTTTCAGCAAGCTCCTGCTTGAGCAAACCATTTACGCACGACAGTTCGCGGGCCGTCTCTGCGACCAATACGTTGGCGCACTCATTTTGACGTAACGCCTTTGCAAGGGCGACAGCCCCGTTCTTGCTTTTCGGCGGCTTCCTGTCGGGTATGGTCATCGTGGTGTTCGTTGCTGATGTCGACGCTGCATTGGCATTTTTCTGTTGGAACAGGGCTCCATTCTATGAATATTTTTGCCCCGTAGACGAGTCGTGGTTGGCTCTTTCCAGTGTAGGCGAAGCGCGCTTGAAGCCATCCGGTGCCAAAACGAAAAAAGCCACAGGGTCGCCAGGGCTATTTCAACTATTCAACTTGCGGTGCCGAGCATTGGCGAGGCATTCAGAGACTTTTCTGCCTGCAGGGTGCGCGGATGCTAGCGTTTTCCTGAAACGACGATCAGCGCGAGGTGACCGTTGTTGCATCAGAAATCAGATGAATTTCGGGTAAAGCCCGTTCTACCAGAGACCTTAATTCACCCAGCGTATGCACTAGCAGTGACGCCGTTGCCCCGGTATAGCCCACATCGCCCGCTTTGATTGCGAAAAAAGACTGGATCGCAATATCGACCAGTCGCCGATGCTCTTCGGTGAAATTATTCAGACGCAAATGCAGAGTCTGTGCCTGATTGTCTATGTGTCGCTGCCGCGCGATGCCAAAGGAGGTGACCGCATCGGCAATGGCATTGTCGAGACATTGATTGAGCGTGCGGAATTCGTCGACCGTAATGGCGAGCTTGTGTTCTGCCGCCAACTCGGTAACGGACTGACAAACATCCCCATAGTCGTGTACGACCTGATCAACGCTGTAACCTTGACGCCGCAATTCGGCCCCATGCAATGCTGCGGTGCGCCCGATCACCGTGGATGCCGGTGCGGGTGTCGACACCATTGCTTCACGTACGGGCTTCTGTTGATCGCAGCGCAGTGTCGCGATGATCTGCTGCAACAACATTGGCACGCCTTGTTCTACCGTGGGCGGAACTTCGGAAGGCGCAAACCGTTGCACCACCTTCGCGCGGCAGCGGCGGATCAGTTCTTCGCGATTCAGTATAAGAAAGTCATGGAGCATCAGGGCAGACTAACGCATAGCCGATGCGGTGTATGTACGTTGGCGAACACAATTCCCACATTAACAACCGCACAAATTTACCCAAAATTCGGCCAGTTTGGCCGGGCAATCGCTGCACTCACAGGCGTGATCAATAGTCGGCAGCCGACGGGCTGCTAATTGGCGCCGTTTAGACTCCAATCGTAGTCCAAATTGGAAATCGTCGCCTTCTTGTCGGCAATGATCTGCTGGTCTGCCGGACTATCTGCAAGCAATTTGGCGTAACGCGAAAAGTAGTCTTCGCGGCTAGTGATGGCCGGCGTCTTGCCATCGAAGCCTTTGTAACCCGCTGCCCAATCATCCTTGAACCAGTTGAAGATCATCGAGACCTCGAGTTTTCCGTTCGCATAGCGATTGCGCGAACGGTCCGAGAGAAAGCGCACCGCCTGCTCTTCAATCTGTTTGTCGAGGTGATCCGCGACGAAAGCCTCTTCACGCAGTGCCGGACAACCAATAGAGGCGCAGTTTACGGCGTAGTGAACGCGCACCTCGTTGTAGGCGCCGGGCTTACGCAGCGTCTCATGTTCGACTTTGTCGAGGTAGGATTCCTGACCGAACAGCTTGAAGAATTTGCGTTTCCAGCGATTGTCGAACACGCCGCCAATATCCTTGATCGATTTCACCGGATAGTTCTGGATGATGAGGGTGAGCGTCTGGCCGTTATAGGCGTTGATCAGGAACGCCATCTGCTGCGCCTTGCTCCAGGCATTGAACTCTGCTTCCTTGACGGCTGAAAGCGTATCAAGATAAGCCTTTAGTTGCGGCTCGTCCTTCTTGAAGTCGGCGTATTTCACTTTGCTTGTTTTGCCGCCATCGACAACGACGACGTGCTTTTTCAGCAGCGCCGTGAATGCGGCGTGGGAGTGATCGAAGGACTGGGCGTTGGCTGCAAGCGATAGCGACGCAGCTGCTAGAAATGCAAAGATTTTTTTCATATTGAGACTTTCACAGATGTACTAGATGACTTAATGATCCGGCAATTGAATATGTTGACACTTGCGACCACCGCTGCCCTCTCCCGGCCTGTCGGCCACCCTCTCCCGCAAGCGGCAGAGGGGATTCGGGGCGAGGGCGTCTTTAATGATGCGCCGGCTCCTTGGGATACGCCGGTGTATTGTCCGGCGACACCACCAGCGCAATTGCCTTGCCCAGCACGGTAAAGAAGCTACCCTCCCCACGTGTCCAGTCGTTCATCGCTTTTGCCACCGCAAGTTTACCCACTGTCGCGGTCGAACGTTTGTACACGCCCGCTGCAAATTTATTCGCTTCACCGAGTGTGGGGTAGGTGTGAA
>JBDTPE010000411.1:0-3304 GCA_039932875.1 Betaproteobacteria bacterium
TTGGTAACAACGAGTCCGACAGGCCCGGCAAAGAGCAGGGCGCCCACGTCAACCAGACTCAAATTCTGGCTCGATTCGAATTTCACTAATTGCGAGTCCAGGTCCATGCCAACAAGGGTGAGGTCAGTACCGGACAGTGACATTTCACCCCCAACACTTTGTCGCATCTCCATGCGGGTACGGCCTCGCATCGCCAGCGTCGTCGAGAAATCCATCAGTCCGTTTACAGATCGGCCAGACTTGAGCTTGTTGAAGAATTGATCAATGTGAAATTTGGACAACGCAACGCTGATCTTGTATGTGGGGCTCTCGCCAGTGCGGTCCATCCGCAAAGTCACTGCTCCCTTGCCACCGAATACCCGCATGGTGACGGGTTTGAAATCGAATACGCCGTCAATCGCTGAAACCGCAAATTTGAGATCCGTGATCGCGTTGGTCTTACCGTGCACATCGGTGCACTCAAATTTGCCCTGCATGGAGAGCTGCTGCAGCAAGGGAGAGCCGCCAGGGTGATGAATGCCGGTCAACACACCGTCGCAGCCGGCCGACTCAAAGCCATCGTCACTTTGTTGATCCAAATAGGTGACCACTAATTCAGTGAAATTCACCTTTGGCAGATTTAATAAGCGGGGCACTCCCACCGCACCGGGGGGGCGCTGATAGTTGTAGTGCCCTCCGTGATCGCGCACGATTGCGACGCGCGTCCCATGCGTCGAAATTGTGCCGTATCGAATCTGGCCCCAGAGTAGCGGCAGTAGATCTACCGCGATATCAGCCTTCTTGACGTATGCAAGTTCGATGCCCTGATTGACGACACGAATATTTGCCATTGACACGCCGGGCATTGGCGTGAACGCGACGGTCATCGTCCCTTCAATGGTGACGCTCATTCCCGCCCTTTCTGAAAGGAGCGCCTCCACCTGAGGTTTGTAGTTATTGACATCCACGAATGCCAGGATGCACAACGCAATTAAAAAGAGCGCAGCGCAAACACCGGCCGAGGTTAGCATCAAGACACGTGAAATTTTCGGTTGTAAATTCATGCGGTCATGCTCGCGGTCAGTTTGATGGCAGCTATTGTGAAAGTCGCAATCGGACTTAAAAGCGTGATTTTCCCACCTGTGCTGAGGGTAAACAAGAATGCCGGACCCAAGAATCGGCGTCAGTGCGTTGGCGCACACCCAGCAAATCGCGACCTATGGGGCTGTAAAGTCGGCTTTCTGCGCCAGTCTGCTGGCATTTTGGTCCTGAAAGGGGCGTCGTTGCTGATTCTTGGCACCCAAGCAGGTTTAAGGATTGGGTTCTATGCTGCAAGGTCCTACTGTCGATGCATGCAGCAGAAATTGAACGATTTCAGCGTAAAATTTTCTTATTGAGTCGCTGTTGGTACGTATGTCGGCTGATTCGTGCCCTTGCCTTGAGGGATAAGCGCAAAGGAAACTCAAGACTCGCTCGCAGTTGCCGCAAAAAATCAGTCTTACATTCCATTGGGAAGAAAATATGATCCGCTTTTCAGTTAATGGCGAACGCATTGAAACGGACGTCGCCGCCGATACGCCTTTGCTGTGGTTCTTGCGTGACAATCTGCAGATGACCGGTACCAAGTATGGTTGCGGCATGTCGCTTTGTGGGGCCTGCACCGTGCACATCAATGGTGAACCATCCCGGTCGTGTTCGACGCCGCTGTCCGCCGTTGTCGGCAAGCGCATCACGACGATTGAGGACATCTCAACCACGCCAATCGGCAAGAAGGTACAGGCCGCCTGGCTGTCCGAGGATGTTGTGCAATGCGGTTACTGTCAGTCGGGCCAGATCATGTCGGCAATCGCGTTGCTCACCAAGGTAAAAAATCCCACAGATGTGCAAATCGACGACGCCATGGCGGGTAATATTTGCCGATGCGGCACCTACAACCGGGTGCGTGCTGCAATCAAGGTTGCGGCCACCGGCACTGCAGCAAAGCCCGTGGCACCCGCCAAAGTGCCTGCCACCAAAGCGAAAACATAAGGGACCGCTATGAAACAACTTTTTGAGACGTTCGTGGCCCCTGTGAAGCGTCGTCAATTTCTCAAGGCATCTGTGGTGGCAACAGGCGGATTGGTCATTGGTTTTCAGCTAACCATGGGCAACAAAATGGCGCAGGCGCAAGCTGCACCCGCGCCGAACACGACGCCCAATGCGTTCCTTCGTATTGCGCGGGACGGCTCCGTAACCGTATTGGTAAAGCATCTCGAATTCGGGCAAGGCGTCATGACCTCGCTGCCCATGCTGGTGGCCGAAGAACTCGATTGCGACTGGTCAAAGGTACGCGCGGAATTGGCACCTGCGGCCCCACAATTCGCGCACACCATGTTCGGCATGCAGATGACTGGCGGCTCCTCGTCGGTAGCGAATTCCTGGACGCAAATGCGCACCGTCGGTGCTGCTGCCCGCATGATGCTAGTTTCCGCCGGTGCCGCCAAATGGAAAGTCGATGCTGCCAAGTGCCGTACCGACAAAGGTTTTGTGATTGGGCCGGCAGGTCAGAAGGAAAGTTTTGGAACACTTGCCGATGCCGCCAACGCGCTGCCTGTACCGACCAACGTGAAGCTCAAAGACGCCAAAGACTTCAAATTCATTGGCAAGCCGACGCGACGGATAGATGCGCCATCAAAAATCGATGGCAGTGCAAAGTTTGGTCTCGACATGACCGCCAAGCAGGTGCCTAATCTGCATACTGCTGTCGTGCTGCACCCACCGATCTTTGGAGCGAAAGTAAAGAGTTTGGACGCCAGCAAGGTAAACGGCCTGCCGGGCGTGACACACGTCATTCAGACCGCCAACGGTGTCGCAGTGGTTGCAAAGAGCTTTTGGGCAGCCAAGAAAGGGCGCGATTTGCTGGTCGTGAATTGGGACCTGGGACCCGGCTCGAAAGCGAATACCGTGGACCTCAAGAAGTCGTATCACGAGCTTGCACAGAAAACCGGCGTGATCGCCAAGGCAGGCAATGTTGAATTGTTGAAAACAGCCGCAAAGACGGTTACTGCTGAATATGAAGTGCCGTTTCTGGCTCATGCGCCGATGGAGCCGTTGAATTGCACCGTCAGTGTGAAGGCGGACAGTTGCGAAATCTGGGTGGGCTCCCAATTTCAGACCGTCGATCAGGGCGCTGCTGCCAAGGTCGCAGGATTGAAGCCGGAGCAGGTCAAGCTGAATACGATGATTGCCGGCGGCGGCTTTGGTCGTCGCGCCAATCCAACGTCGGATTACGTTATCGAGGCCGTCGAAATTGCGCGCGAAGCGAAAGTCCCGGTGAAGACCGTTT
>JBDTPE010000412.1:0-3301 GCA_039932875.1 Betaproteobacteria bacterium
GTCGAGTCACCTAGTGACACCCAGTACACACCAGCGCGCCCACACGTATTGCAGCACGGGGGTGATGGCATCGTCGGACCCCACTTCGCTGTCCTTGCTATTGAGCCGACTGATGTGAACCAGGATCTGCTCACAATGCAGAACGGTGGCGACCGATCTCGCACGGAAATCAAGATCGCGCCAAGCAAGGGCGGTATGCATGATGCGTTCAAGTCGCGAGACGGCGACACCTTCGTATACGCATGGCGTTTCAAAATCGCGCCGGGCATGAAATTTTCGCCAAGCTTCACCCATATTCATCAAATCAAGGCATATGGTGGGATATTCGCAGATCCGCCCTTGATCACGTTTACTACTTTGGCCAATGGGAGTATGGAAGTCCGTCATGTCGGAGATCTCCGCAGCGACTCCTCGACATCGAAGACTCTTGGTTCGATGTCGCTCGCTGGAGTTTTCGGGCAGTGGCTGGACGTGCGAGAAGAAATCACCTACTCGAACACTATTGGCCGATACCAACTTACTATCCGTGACCAAGCTGGCGAGGTCGCGCTTGTGGTCGACAAGTCCGGCCTGGAAATGTGGCGTACCGGTGCCTACCATATGCGGCCGAAATGGGGCATCTACCGCAGGCATCATGCTTCGCTAAATCAAAATGTCCGCGATTATGTCTACTTCGCAAACTTTGCCGTCACGAGGGGCAGTCGACCGGACTCTGCGTGTCGCTGATTCGACGCGGCGTGTCGCACAACAAAGAAGCAAAAGTGGTCGCTAATTCAGCGCGACTGAGGCCCGCCAATAATTTCAACAATGCATACGCACTAACCACGCTAGACATCACGCTCCCCGGTACAAACTGGAATCCTCGGCTGGATGGACATGTTCACATTTCTATCAATCAAGGCGTGTCATTTGCTTTGATGAGTAGACATTGGCGCTTGCTGCGTCGAAGTGCTCACTGACGATTCCGACAATACGTCAATACCTTAGCCATCGGCGACTGGTGTCGCGACGCCGAAAACGCTGCGGTGGTTAGCTACGTGACACTGGGGCATTTATCGCCAGAAAACACTCGACGCTGAATCAGCATCACGAAGACTCCATGTAGCCCAGTTGCTACGGGATTGCGCGCGGCACGTCGCTAACAACTACCTGCCATCGAGCACACAGATTTGTGTGCAGCCCCACACGACTACAGGACGTCCACCAACCCCGACGCTATTGGCCAGTAAGCGCTTTTCGAGAAAACCTTTTCCAATAAATCCGATAACACGCTATCGGCTAGGTAACAGTTTCCTTGCTGCAGTAAACGTTTTCTTTTGAAAAATTTCATTTATCCGCGCACTCATACCGCGAAGGGCTTAATTGCAAAAATACTATTTATTACTATAAATATCAATGGTCTATAAACATTCTTTGCTCTGCGAGCCACGCCTAAATTAGAAAACAACGTGAAAATGGTATGTTGACATGGCGGCATAACTTAGATAAATTAGAAAAACGTTTCCCTTACAGGCGACTGCGCGAAAGGGTGAGTAGTCCAAAAGATACCTTTATTTCACTCCACCATGCGGCACCTAAAACACGATTCGCCTTGAAGAGCCGCCAAGAGCTCTGCTCCACCGATATATCGCAGCAATAAGGCGTTCAAAAACGTCGCCACTGGTTCAAGGCTCTCAGCTGGGGGCCGGGACATTTATCAATCGCAGGAGGAGAGAGTAATGAATAGTCAAAACAAGTTTCTGTTGTCGCCCATTGCAATGGCATTGCTTGCAATCACTGGTCAGGCATCTGCGCAGCAAACGACAGAGCCCACCAAACCGCCTGCTGCACAAACCCCAGAACCTGCCAAGCCTGCTGGCAATACGGTCGACACGATCGTCGTCACGGGATTCCGCGCCTCTCTGGAAAGTGCGCTTAATAAAAAGCGCGAAGACAACGGCATTGTCGATGTGATCAAAGCCGAAGATATTGCTAAATTCCCGGACACCAACCTTGCCGAATCACTACAGCGTATTCCTGGCGTCGTGATTGACCGCGATGCCGGTGAAGGCCGCAACATCACCGTCCGCGGCCTGGGGCTGGATTTCACGCGGGTACGCATCAACGGTATCGAAGCGCTAGCAACAACGGGCGGTACCGACAGTTCGGGTGGCGCAAACCGTTCGCGCGGATTCGACTTCAACGTATTTGCAGCCGAGCTATTTAATTCCATTACAGTTCGCAAGAGCTCCTCAGCGGACGTCGATGAAGGTTCGTTGGGTGCCACCGTGGATCTGCAGACGTCACGTCCATTTGATTTCAAAGGGTTCAAAGCATCGGCATCGTTACAGGGCCGCTACAATGAACTGGCTGGGAAGGTAGATCCGCGAGTTGCTTTCCTGGTATCTGATACCTGGTTGGATGGCAAAGTCGGTGCGCTGATTTCCGGCGCATTCTCCACCCGCAATCTGTTTGAAGAAGGATTCAGCACAGTGCGGTGGGACAACGGCGCATCCTCGGGCGGTTGGTGTGCACCGACTGGTGTTACGCCCGCCAATCCAACAACGTCGACGGCGACCACCTGCGGCCCGGCAGCGCAAGGCGTTGCGCGCCTGGCGGGCACGCCTGCCACGATCGCAGCGTACAACGCAGCCAGTGATCCGAACAACTTTCATCCGCGTCTGCCGCGCTACGGACGTTTGACGCATGATCAGGACCGTACCGGCGTCACGGCATCATTCCAGATCAGGCCGCAGCAGGGAACCTTGCTTACCTTCGATATGCTTTACTCCAAGCTCGACGCCACGCGGCAGGAAGATTTCCTTGAGGCGATTTCTTTCAGCCGCTCCGCAGCACAGGGTGGCAAACCGCAGACCAGCGTGGTCGATGCAATTTACGCCAGCAATGGCGCCTTGCTTTATGGCCTCTATAACGGTGTAGACATTCGTGCTGAATCGCGCTTCGACAAACTTTCAACCACTTTCACCCAACCGAGCCTGACGGTAGAGCACCAAATCAATGATTCATTGCGATTTAACGCCAAGATTGGGCGCGCCCAATCAAAGTTCCGCAACCCGATTCAAACGACCACGACGCTGGATGCCCTGAATGTCAATGGCTACAGCATCGACTTCCGCGGCAATGACCGACTGCCAACAATCATCTATCCGTTTGATCCGACGCAATTAGGTGGTGCGTTGACGTTGGTCGGCGTACCGGTGGTCACTACTGGAACGCAGCCAACGACGGTCACAAATACGACCACCAGTGAAATCCGCATTCGCCCGCAAGGCGCGAACAATCGCAACGACAATGTGCGCGC
>JBDTPE010000413.1:0-3296 GCA_039932875.1 Betaproteobacteria bacterium
CTGTACCCCACTTCTCATCGTATTCTGCTGACGGTTTGGCCGCCTTGATCTCGTCCAGCTTTTTGCCCTCTTTCACCAGCGCTTTAACGCGGGCACTTACGGTCGCGAGCATATCGCGGTACGCCTTCAGCTCCGCCTTGTTCGACATCGGACCGTGGCCCGGAATGATCTTGCTGCTGTCATTCGCCAGCGCGAGTACGCGATCTGCCGCTGCGACGACGCCTTCAGGCGTGCCGCCGCTGGATGCATCGATGAACGGATAGGAGCCGTTGAAATAGGTATCCCCCATGTGGAATACGTTGCTGGTTTTGAACTGGACGATGGTGTCGCCATCGGTATGCGCATTGGGCACATGGAAACCGAATATCTCTTCGCCGTTCAGATGAAAAGTCACCTCTTTCGAAAACGTTACCACCGGTAACGCAACCTTGGGGGAAGGTGCCACTTTCGACTTGAACAAAGCGATGAACTGTTCGCTCGACATACGTTTGCGAACATTGTCCTGCGCCACGATGAGTGCACCGGCTTCGCCGATTCTGGCGTTTCCGCCGGTGTGATCGCCGTGCCAATGGGTATTGAGGACGAACTTGATGGGTTTGTCGGTGAGCGCCTTGAGCGCGGCAAGGATCTTCGGGCCGACCGGTGCGTACTGGTCATCGATGATGAACAGCGCATCTTCGCCAACGGAGACGCCGATATTGCCGCCGGCACCAAAGAGTACATAGGTTGTCGGTGAAAGTTTCTCGGTCTTGATTTCTACCTTGTCGAAATTCTGCTGGGCGTGCGCGCCGCCTAAAAACAGACTGCTGGCGAGAAGGATGGAAAAAACTAGGTGTTGACGTGGCATTGCTGACTCCCTGAATGGAAATTGACGCGTGATAGCCAGGACCGGCGGATCAACAGTGTAATTTATCCAGGCAATCTATTTGACGGAGAACGCGATCAATTCGTGGGTTTCACGATTCAGCACGCGCCCATCGCTACCCGTCCTGCTGCGCTCGTACCGCACTGCCGACTTGGCTGCTGAAGCATACCAATAGGTCCAGATCGAAACACCGGTCTTGCCATTGCCGCGATTCTTCCAGTTGGCGACGCGCTCGACCTTGATGGTTTTGAAGCGACCGGCAGGCGTTTCGATTTCCTCTTCGGCGATACCGGAAATCTTGGTATTCAGGTCCGAAATATAGCTGCCGGCAATTTCTTCCACGGTGATGCCGCTCCAGGCGAGACCCACCGTCAACGGAAAGACATAGAAAAATGTCGATGGCGTATAGGTGCGGACCTTGTCGCCAACCTTCTCGCTCACCGTGTTGCCCGAGAGGTCGGTGACCGCGCCGTTATCGTAGGTCACAGTGTCACCGGTAATGGCTGTGACCTTTCGCTTCCGGGTGCGCACTTCGCCGGTGATTTGATCGGTGATGCGCCACTCCCAAGTGTCACCGATCTCAAATCGCGGTGCAGCACCCGGCTGCGTCGACTTGGCGCGTGTCAGCGCAACCACCGGCGCCTTTGACGATGTGGGGGCGGGCTTGACAACAGGTTTGGGTGGCAAGCGCTTCAGAATGAGCTCGCTTTCCAGTGAGGTACTTTCCCAAGGAGTCTGCAAACCATTCGAATCCTTGCGCACTGCCACCCGCACCTGCTTGAAGGCATCCTCGATGCGCACACCGGGCTTGCCAAGTTGGGCCAGCAGATGCTGGGTATACAGACCGTTGCGGCCCGTGCCATCAGCGGCGACCGAGCCCGGCGCCGTTGAAAAAGCGACCACGGTGCCAGGCGGCGCATCGATTTGCGCGAGACCGTTGTTGGTCAGCTTGAACCGCGAGGCAAACGGATTGTTGCGGCAGGCATCGAGAATGATGAGATTGGTGTGATTGCGCGCCGTATCCATTTTCTCCAACACGGCTTGAAGGTCCAACGCATTGAATGCCACCTCATCCTCACGCCCAATGTCGGCATCCACCCCCAGCAAATAATTACGACCACGCACTTGTACGCCGTGGCCTGCAAAGAACAGCAGCCCCAATGTCTCGCGGCCCAGCCGATCACCGAACTCACGCAATGCCAGATGCATCTCGCGCAATGATGCATTCTCGCGATGGATCACCTCAAATCCCGATTGTTTCAGCAGCGCCGCCATATCCAACGCATCGTTGACCGGATTGAGCAGCTTGTCATCCTTGTAGGCTGCATTGCCGATGACCAGCGCGAGGCGGGCAAGTTTTGCGGGCTTTGCAGGTTCCGCGTTTTGGGGGATGGCGTTCAACGCGACCATCGCCAACAACCCCGCCATCCAACGCATACGCAATACCATCATGTTTTGCATTCCAGATCATCGTTGAGATCGGCTGAAACTTTAGCGCATTCCAGCGTTGGCTGGCGAGTTTGATGCGTTCTCCGCTAAAGTGTGATTCGTCGCTCATATTGCACCCAGCCGCTAAACGCATATGTCCTTCAACTCCCGAATCATGACGACGCCTCCCTCTCCCCTCGTGGGAGAGGGACCGAGGGAGAGGGGGGAAACCCAAAAAATCACCTGAATGCTCGCACAAATGACCGCCCTAGCCACCGAAAACAAAGGCCCGCTCGCGGGCATCAAAATCCTCGATCTCACCACCGTCGTGATGGGCCCGTTCGCCACCCAGATCCTCGGTGACATGGGTGCTGAAATCATCAAGATTGAAGCGCCCGCCGGCGACAATATGCGTTGGGTGGGGCCGATGAAAAACCCCGGCATGGGCCACATACACATGCACCTGAACCGCAACAAACGCTCGCTGGTACTGGACCTGAAAAAGCCCGATGGCCTGGCTGCGATCAAGCGGCTGATCGCGAAATCGGATGCGCTGATTTACAACGTGCGGCCACAAGCCATGACGCGGCTGGGGTTGGGTTACGACGACGTAAAAGCGATCAATCCCAAGCTGGTGTACGTGGGTGCGTATGGCTTTTCTGAACGCGGCACCTACGCCGGTAAACCTGCCTACGATGATCTGATCCAGGGTGCCGCCGGTGTGCCATTCCTGACGCAAGAGCAAGGCAGCGACGTGCCGCGCTATGCGCCGGTCACGCTCGGCGACCGCAGCGTCGGCCTGCAAACGGTGATTGCCACCGTCGGCGCGCTGTTCCATGCGATGCGTACCGGGCAGGGACAGTCTGTCGATGTCACCATGTTTGAGAGCCTCTCGCAATTCGTGCTCGGCGACCATATGGGCGGCAGGACCTTTGAGCCACCCATCGGTGACGCCGGTTACGCTCGCCTGATCGCGCCGCACCGTCGGCCCTATGGCACGCGT
>JBDTPE010000414.1:0-3296 GCA_039932875.1 Betaproteobacteria bacterium
TGGAAGAAGTGATGGTCGATTTTTGGTTTAACCATTTCAATGTGTATGCCAATAAGGGCATTGATCGTGCTTTGGTCAGCAGTTACGAGCGCGACGCTATTCGCCCCAATGTGTTTGGCAATTTTCGGACTCTGTTGGGCGCAACGGCCAAACATCCTGCGATGTTGTATTACCTGGACAACTGGATGTCGACGGCACAAGGCTATCAACCCAATCGCGGGAAGCGGTTTCGGCCGGATATGCAGAAGGCCAAATCGCCCAGTGGCCTCAATGAAAACTACGCACGTGAGTTGATGGAATTGCATACGCTTGGCGTTGATGGCGGTTACAACCAGAAAGACGTGACGGAACTGGCACGTATGCTGACTGGCTGGACCTTCAGTCAGCGCGAGCTGGTGAGACGCAATACGCAGTTCACGTTCAATAGTGACGCGCACGATACCGGAAAGAAAGTCTGGCTCGGCCGTGACGTGACCGAGCGCGGACAGCGGGAAGGCGAAATGGCCCTGGACGTACTGACAATGCATCCAGCCACTGCGCATCACCTCGCCTATAAGCTTGCGCAGTATTTTGTCAACGACAATCCACCCGACGCCTTGGTCAAACGCCTCGCACAACGCTATCTTGAGGTAAAGGGCGAAATTCGTCCTGTGTTGGAAAGTTTGCTGACGAGTCCGGAGTTTCTGGAGGAAGCCAACGTCGGCAGCAAGTTCAAAACGCCTTATCAGTTCGTCTTGTCTGCTTCACGCGCCAGTGCGTTGCCCGTCAACAACATCCGGCCATTGCTGGGCACACTCACGCAATTAGGTATGCCGTTGTATGGCAGTGTCACGCCCGATGGCTACAAGAATACTGAAGCCGCCTGGTTAAATCCCGACGCTCTGACCAGAAGAATTGGTTTCGCAACTGCGTTGGCATCAGGACGCTTACCGGTTGACAAACAAGTAGAAAACAGCGGCCAGGGGATGGGCAAGAAGCAAATCCAGAAACAGTCCGATGAAATGCACAGAGTTCGTGGTGATATTCAGCCACTGGACGCCGGCACACTGTTGAAAACACTCGGCGAATCCATTTCGACCAGAACGCGGGAACTGGTCAAAGCTAGTCCCGAGAAGCTGCAAGCGTCGTTGGTGTTAGGAAGTCCAGACTTCATGCGCCACTAGGTCCGAGTTCGATCGCGCTCAGTTCCGGATACCACTTTTTTCTTGGAGAACGTCATGTTGCGTCGCCACTTTCTACAATCACTGGCCCTGTCCGCAGGCATCATGCTGCCTTTGTCGCGTCACGCGTTTGCAGTTCAGGTTCCGGAGCTAGGACCCACCCAAAAGAAGCTGATCGTAATCATGTTACGCGGCGCGGTTGACGGCTTGAATGTCGTTGCCCCGGTCGGCGACAGTAACTATCTGCGTCTGCGCCCAGGTATTCATTTGGCCCGACCTGGTGCAGAGTCTGGCGCGATAAATCTCGACGGCTACTTTGGAATGCATCCCGCGTTGTCTGACCTACAGCCGCTCTGGAATGAAAAGAAACTCGCCTTCATTCATTCCAGTGGCTCACCGGACAATACGCGTTCCCACTTTGACGCACAAGACTACATGGAGACTGCGACACCTGGACGCAAGAGCACACAAGATGACTGGATGAATCGGCTGCTTGCTGCTCTGCCTGGCGAAAAATTTCCGACCCGCTCGCTCGCGATCGGCCCGGTCATGCCGCGCATTCTGTCGGGGAGCGCGGTCGCCACGACATTGGCCGCAGGTGCAGCAGGTACCCGCGCCACTTTGCTGGATAATCCCGCGATTGGAAACGCCTTCGACAAAATGTATGAAGGCCAGGCCGGCTACGCGAAGCAATATCAGGAAGCCAAGGTCGCGCATAAGGACATCATGTCAGCATCCATGGACAAAACCGAAATGCAGGCGAGCAACGGTGCACCTTTGCCTAACGGCTTTCCCGGAGACGCATCTCGTCTCGCGACCCTGTTTAAAAACGACGCAAAGATCCAAATGGCTTTCATTGCGCTAGGCGGTTGGGATACGCATGTGAATCAAGGCGCAGGACAGGGGAAGCTCGCCAACCTGCTCACGCCACTTGGACAAGGCCTCGCAAATCTCAGCAGGCAATTGGGCAATTTATTCAACGACACGACGATCGTCGTCATGTCTGAATTTGGTCGTACCGCGCGTGAGAACGGCACCGGTGGTACCGATCACGGGCACGGTAACGTGATGTGGGTGCTTGGTGGCGAGGTTTCAGGCGGAAAAGTGCACGGTCGCTGGAGTGGAATCGACAATAGCGGCTTGTACGAAGGACGGGACCTCGCAGTCACCACAGATTTCCGCACAGTACTGGCAGAGGTCACGGCGAAGCATCTTCGATTGACAGACGCGCAATTGAACAGCGTATTCCCTAACATGCCAAAGTCGGACGGTAAGTTGGCGCTTTTCAGAGCTTGAAATGAATAGTGATCGGGTGGCTCGATTGCTCGAACGGTGTGCAGAAACTCGAACTCGCACACTCGGCCGCTACAACACGCTCGCGACGACGCTAACGGAGATTGCAATGACGATCACGTTAAAGAAAAACGACACGACGCTGTGCAACGTCACCAATCGTCGAAACGACAAGGACGTGATTGCCACGTCGGATATCTAACAGCACATGCTAAGTTCGATAGCGACCAAATTGAAGTCGAGATATTCCGGGCAATCGGTTCCAGGGAACGCGAGCTGCCCCGACTTCAGATAATAGCTGTGGGCATATTGCTGGGCAAATATCATTGCCACGAACAGCCAGGACAGGAAAGTGGTGCTTCATGCCAGCGCGACGTTGCCCAGGAATTCGTGTTTCGCAGGATCATCCCAGGAACATGGCAAACTTAGCCTTGAATGTCTCGCAACCAGGAACAAGAAATTCTTCGTGATAGCCGCCAACCCCCAAATCAGTCCACGAACTCATCGACTTGGCTGGAGTTGGCAAGTAATTCATGCGTGCATTGATCGCCTTTGATCGCATTCTCGGCGCGATGTTACTGTGGGGCGCGCTGCTGGTGCTGCCGGTGTCGCTATTGCTGTTTTTGCAGTGGCCTTTGCGCGAACTGGTCCACAGCTACTCGCGCGAAGCCAATGACTTCGCCCAGCTGCTGTTTGCGCTGTACGTGAGCCTTGCCGTGACCTGTGCTACGCGTCACCACGCCCACCTCGCCGCCGATGCCTTTGCCCGCCGTTACCCACTGCGCGTGCGCGGATGGCTGAACCGTATTGCTGCCGCCCTCGTGTTGATTCCGTGGTCGTCGT
>JBDTPE010000415.1:0-3291 GCA_039932875.1 Betaproteobacteria bacterium
GTCTTGGCCGGTACAAATACCCGGCCACCTTCCGCACCGCCCTTCCCCGGCAACCAGGCGCGCGCAAACATGCCCGGCGTCACACCGGTTGTGGCAGCCGGCAAATCAAGACGAAGCTGCAAAGTGTGGGTATTGGGATCGGCTGTCGGCAATAGCGTCACGCGAATCGGTACGATCCAAGGTTGCGCCGCGCCTGGCAGCTCAACTTTTATTGCCGTGGGCGGGTTGGCAGTCAATGCAGTCGAATTTGCGGTTTGCGGAATTGTCGCCGTCACCCTCAGTTCGGCCGGGTCATAGACGATGACGATCGCGCGCCCGGGCATGGCCATATCACCCTGCACCACCGGCACATCGGCGACGATGCCATCGTAGGGCGCGCGCAGAATGAATAAATCGGATTGGGTTCGCGCAGCACCGGCTTGTGCGATCTGTGCATCGACCTGAGCAGCGGCGGCTTTATTGACTGCTTCGGCCTGGTCGAGAGCCGCTTGGCTGATAAATCCTTTCTGGTACAACAATTTCTGCCGATTGAAGTCTTTTGCAGCCACCTCCATTGACGCTTTCGCAGCCTGCACCTGCGCTTTGCTGGCGGTAGCGGATTGGTCGGCGGCACGGGCGTCGATGCGTAGCAATACTTGGCCCGCCTTTACACGCTCACCTGCCTTTACGCGCAATTCGACAATGGCACCGGCAACCTGTGCAGCCAGCACGGTCTGGCGAACCGCTTCGACCACGCCGTCCGCACTGACCTCCACTGCATTCCCTGAGGCACGCGCAGTGACCGTATCCAAGACTGGGAAGGACTCAGCATGGGAAATGCCGACTAGCAGAAAAAGGGATAGCATCATTTTGTTGTTCAAGGCGGCTCCTTTGATGAGCGTGTGTTGGCACTACTCTTAATTAATAATATATATATTCATATTATATTGACAATGAGTATATTATTCAACATAATATTTGAATATTTACCGATCAGGAAATCTGCACATGCTGAGTACTACCGACATCGATCTGGAGCACATGCGCTCGTCTGCCTCGCGCACCTGCGCAATGCTAAAAACACTCGCGAATCCTGACCGACTACTTTTGCTTTGCCAAATTTCGCAAAGCGAATGCTGCGTAAGTGACCTGGAAGAGGCGCTCGATATTCACCAGCCGACGCTCTCACAACAGCTGGGCGTGTTGCGCGAAGAAGGTCTGGTCAGTACCCGTCGAGATGGCAAGCGTATTTACTATTCGGTCGCTAGTGCCGAAGCGATGGCTGTGATGCAGGTGCTCTATGAGCAGTTCTGCAACATCAAACCCACGGGGGCAAAGTCTGGCCGCGCCAAGTAAAGGGTTATACATTTCAACATATTGGGCGGTAAGCAAAACACCAGTGCTGGCGCGGCACGTCAGATGTATTTGCAACCCTAGCCGTACCAACTTTTGAATCACTCGACTTGTGCCCAATAACCTTAGTACCAGCGCGACTGCCCGGCAAATAGGCGCCAACTGCTGTCGCCAATTATTTGGGTGACGCGTGAAGTTGAGTTACCAGCCCCTAGTCCCTCTTGCATCCCACCAAAAACCTCATGTACAATACGAATCGTTCGCATTTACATTCGTCTCGGCGCTGAATAACCACTACACGCACATGTATATTTGCATCTGCAATGCTGTTACCGAAAAAGACATCCGCTTCGCGGTCGAAAGCGGCTGTGATTCATTTCGCCGGGTTCGCAATGAGCTTGGTGTCGCCACCACATGCGGGCAATGCAAAAAAGATGCGTGCCGCGTGATCCGCGAACACAAGGAAGAAATATCCTGCATGCGTGCGATGGTCGGCGCGGACTGACGTCCCATCATTTGCGGACTGAGCATCGATTGATGCGAACGATGTTGCGATGCGTTCGCATTCGCGACAATTGTTCTTGGCAGGCCATGCGGCGCGCACCTAGAATTCATTCAAATCACACACTGGCGAGGCAGCAATGAAAGGCGACAAGAAGGTCATCCAACATCTGAACAAAATTCTCTACAACGAACTGACTGCGATTAACCAGTATTTCTTGCATGCGCGCATGTTCAAGAACTGGGGACTAGACAAGCTCGGCGCGCACGAGTATCACGAGTCGATCGACGAGATGAAACACGCAGATAAACTGATCGAGCGTATTTTGTTCCTTGAGGGCCTTCCGAACCTACAGAACTTGGGCAAGTTGATGATCGGCGAGGACGTGACCGAAGCCTTGCAATGTGATTTGAAACTTGAACTTGCGGCGCGACCAGATCTTCAAGTGGCAATTGCACATTGCGAAACGGTGAAAGACTACGTCTCGCGCGAACTACTTGAGGATATTTTGGAGAGCGAAGAGGAACACATCGACTTCCTCGAAACCCAGCTGGAGCTGATTACGCGCGTAGGCATTGCCAATTACCAGCAATCGCAGCTATCGCCACCTTCGGGATCGTGATTCAGCCTTAGCCCCTTCGTATGCGCCAGTGATGGCGCTCGGTGCAATCTGCTATTGCGTTCTCGCTTTAGCGACAAGGCGCGACGATCGAAACATCACGATTGCAATCACGCAGACCAACACGAGTTGCAAACCCAGCGATTGCAGGTTCGGGTGAACGCCAAGCCACGAAAGCGTGATGAAAGCCACCGGACTGATCGGGACCAGACCAGTTTCCTGCAAGGCAGCGATACCGTTGCCAGCAAGAATCACCGACAGCACCGCCAGTAGAATACCCGACGCGCCAAAGAATAAACCGAGTGGCAGTCGCAGGGAGTAACGCAACATCGCCCACGTCACTCCTGCCAGCGCCAGTCCCGCAACAGCCAATCCGCCTAGCACTACAATGGTATGCGCGTCTCCCGCCTGTACGAGAAGCGCTTCATAAAATAAAACGGTCTCGAACACTTCACGATATACCGCTAGGAACGCCATGAACCCGAGACCCCATGCTGCACCAGGCTTGATGCCTTTGGCGCCTTGCATCAGGTAGCCCTGCCAGGCTTGGGCGTGGGATTTGTCATGCAACCAGAATCCAACATACAACAGCATTGCTGATGCGACGAGTCCGCTCACACCTTCTGTAAGCTCACGATGCGTGCCGCTGATACGGATGAAATACGTTGCGGCAAACCAGGTCCCCGCGCCCAGTAGAAGCGCAACGATCCAGCCGCCGTGCAGGTAACGCAACGCCTGTGTTTGTCCGCTGCGTTTAACGAATGCCAGCAAGGCGGCCACCACCAACACCGCTTCCAACCCCTCCCGAAACAGGATGACAAAACTGGCCAGAAAAACT
>JBDTPE010000416.1:0-3286 GCA_039932875.1 Betaproteobacteria bacterium
ACTTCCTGCGTGTGAGCTGGCCTTATATTGTGCTGCTCGTTGTTGCTGTCGCGGCCGCCATGCGTGCTGCACGGCAAAACGCCACGCTGCGTCGCCGCTTTGATGCAATGCTGTTACGCATGCCGGGGTTGGGGCCGTTGATCAGGGGTGTCAATAGCGCGCGCTTTGCCAGCACGCTCGCCATACTGGTGCGCGGCGGCGTGCCGTTGCTGACGGCACTGGGTTCGGGCGTGCGTGTGGTGACCAACCGCGTCATGCAGGATGCTGTTGAGCAGGCCGTCGAGCGCGTACGCGAAGGCGCAACGCTCGCGCGCGCGCTGGGCGCTACCCGGGCATTTCCGCCATTGCTGGTGCATCTGATCGCGGGTGGCGAAGTCAGCGGCAGGCTGGAAAGCATGCTCGAGCGTGCGGCAAAGCTGGAGACGCAAGCGCTGGAGCGCAGACTTGCGGTGTTTTTGACTTTGGTGGAGCCACTCATGATCCTCGTGATGGGCGGGATGGTTCTGCTGATCGTACTTGCCATTTTGCTGCCTATCATTCAAATCAATCAGTTAGTCCATTAAGCTTATGTAACGCCGCAGCTTTTCCAGCACCCTTTCTGCCTCCGCCAACGAAAATTGAAATGGCTGTATGCCAGGCAGACCGTGCATGAACGCTTTCTTGATACGGTGGGACTGCTGCACGATGGCTCGCGTTGATTGAAGAATATGTTAAAACTATGATATAAAAAATATTGATTTCCAACGATGAATGACCGATTGACCGAATAGCCACCCAGGGTTATTTCAAAGGAGTGCGAAATGTCCAGTCCGAAATTTGAACAGATGTTCGTTGCGCAGAAGGCCAGTTCGGAATTGCTCGTCGCGATTATGCGAACGTCGTTTGATGGCATGCAGCGTCTGGCTGAACTGAACATGGCCGCTGCACGGGAAGTGCTTTCGAGCACAGCCTCAAATGCCAACGCGCTTGCTTCGTCGAAGGATGTGACTGAAATGCTCCGTGTCAGTCCGCAAAAGGCGAGCCCCGAGCGCCTGATGGAATACTGGCGCAATGTTTATGATCTTGTGACTGTCATGCAGAAGGATGTGTCGGCGGTGATGCAGGCGAATTACAGCGAACTCGCCAAGACGGCCGCGTCTGCGATTGAGCAGAAAAATCCGTCGGCGATAGGCGGCAGCGACATGATTGCCAGTGCAATGAAGGACATGCTCAGTCAGACCAACAAGGCGTTCGACAACATGACGGCGGTCGCCGGCCAGATGGCGAGCATGGCCGGCGCTAATTTCAAGTCCGCAGCGTCAACTTCATCCGACAGCAAAGCGAGCGAACCAGCCGCTAAAAGCGCCAAAAAGAAATAGTGAGATGGTGCCAGGGTCAATGCGCATCTGAGCTTTCAGTCTTGAATAAAAAATACTTATAAATCAAATACTTGTATCGATATTGGATGGTGATCGCAGGTGCTGGCTCCGGTATTGTGGCAATATGGCGCGACAACGCGCCGTTACACCGGAAGGAACGCGGTTCCCGTGATCGGCTGATCTGTGATTTCGCAGAATTGATGGCAAAGTTTTTAAACAGGGTTTAACAGGGTTCATAAGGGAGAACGACGTGCTTAAGGGAAAAAATGCAGTAGTAACCGGTTCCACCAGTGGCATCGGTCTGGGTATAGCGGAAGGATTCGCAAAGGAAGGCATCAACCTGGTACTCAATGGATTTGGCGATGCGGCCGAAATTGAAAAATTGCGTGCGGGTCTCGCATCCAAGTACGGTGTCAAGGTTTTGTATGATGGCGCAGACATGAGCAAACCGGAACAGATCGAAGTGATGATGCGCAAGGCTGCATCTGCGTTGGGTGGCGTCGATATCCTCGTCAATAATGCCGGCATTCAGCATGTCGCACCGGTGGAAGAGTTTCCGCTGGCCAAGTGGGATGCGATTATCGCGATCAACCTGTCATCCGCATTTCATACTACGCGCATGGCAGTGCCGTATATGAAGTCCAAGAACTGGGGCCGTATCGTCAATATCGCTTCGGCACACGCGCTGGTCGCTTCGCCATTCAAATCGGCGTATGTGGCATCCAAGCACGGCATTATGGGATTCACCAAGACCATTGCGCTTGAAGTGGCGGAGCATGGCATCACCGTGAATGCGGTTTGCCCAGGTTACGTGCTGACGCCGCTGGTCCTCGCGCAGATTCCGGATACCGCCAAGGCGCGCGGCATCACCGAGGAACAGGTCAAACGGGACGTGCTGCTTGCTGCCCAACCCACCAAGCAGTTTGTCACGGTCGAGCAGGTTGCGGGAACCACGGTGTTTCTGTGTACGGATGCCGCGGCCTCGATTACCGGCACGAATATTTCAGTCGAAGGTGGCTGGACGGCGCACTGATTCAGGTTCGAAGATGCCGGTGATTTCGGCAAAGCGCCGGCCGCATGGTGTTTGATCAGTAGCAACGCTCCGACTTCACGAAAGGGTAATAATCATGGCGTCAAAATCCAGGGCGGTGGCGTCTGCCGCGGGTTCGTCCACGAGTCAGAAAAAGAAAATCAATCTTGCGCTTCAGGGCGGAGGTGCGCACGGCGCCTTTGGCTGGGGTGTCATGGATAAATTTCTCGAAGATGGGCGTGTCGAGATTGAAGGCATCTCGGGTACCAGCGCGGGTTCCATGAATGCGGTGGTATATGCCTACGGAAAACTGAAGGGAAATGACGGCGCGCGCCAGGCCTTGCATGATTTCTGGAAAGCCATTTCAGATGCAGGGCAACGCTTCGCCCTCCCGAAAATGCCCTGGGACAATGCGGTACACCACAAGGAAAATCCGCTGTCCGGCATGATGAAGTCGATGATGGGCTCATTCTCTCCCTACCAGTTGAACCCGATGAATTACAACCCGCTGCGGGAGGTGCTGGAAAAGCAGGTTGATTTCGAAGAGCTCGAACGCAGCCAGATCACCAAGTTGTTTATCTGTGCCACCAATGTGCGTACTGGCAAGGTGAAAATATTCCATACACCGGACGTCACCGCGGATGTGGTTCTGGCTTCCGCCTGTCTGCCGCAGGTTTTTCAGGCTGTCGAGATCGACGGAGAACACTACTGGGATGGCGGTTATATGGGCAACCCGGTTCTGTATCCGCTGTTTTATTACACCGAATCGCGCGATGTGGTGATTCTCCACATCAACCCGATTGAGCGGCCCGGCCCGCCGACGACTTCGGCGGATATCGCCAACCGCCTGAATGAAATCACCTTCAATTCATCGCTGATCAAGGAAATGCGCTCGATC
>JBDTPE010000417.1:0-3279 GCA_039932875.1 Betaproteobacteria bacterium
CGACCCCTTTCTAGGGGCGAAAGTGATTAGCGGACCGGCGCCGCAACCGCTGGCAGCCATTCTGCTTGAATACGATGCGAAAACCGACGAGCTGTTTGCAGTGGGAATATTCGGCGGCGAAAAATTCACCGAATTTTTCCAGAAATATGACTTCAAGCTGTCGATGGAGATGGGCGACCGCGCCAGGGAAATCGTGACCGGCACCGCCAAACTCAGCGATCTGGCCGCGTATTCAACGCAGACGGCACAGTGTTGAATGATCCCTTGGATAGAAACACCGCACGAGTTCCCGCCCGTCAATACCGCGCTGGCTGAACCAAACGGTCTGTTGTGTGCAGGCGCAGATCTGGAAGCTGCCACCATCGTCGCCGCCTATTCGCGCGGAATTTTTCCCTGGTTCTCCGATGGCCAGCCGATCCTCTGGTGGAGCCCTGATCCTCGCATGGTGCTGTTTCCTGCTGAATTCAAAGTCTCCCGCTCACTCGCAAAGACGATCAGTCGCGGCACATTCGAGATCCGCTTTGATACTGCCTTTGCCGACGTGATTTCCGCATGCTCGGAACCGCGCCGGGAAGACGGCGGCACCTGGATCGTTCCCGAAATGCGCGCCGCCTATGCACAATTGCACACTCTTGGTGTGGCGCATTCGATCGAAAGCTGGCGCGATGGGCAACTCGTTGGCGGACTGTATGGCTTGGCACTCGGGCGCATGTTTTTCGGCGAGTCCATGTTCGCGCGGCAGACCGATGCTTCCAAAGTTGCCCTGGTTGCGCTGATCGACAAGCTTAAGCATGACGGCTTTGAGTTGATTGATTGCCAGCAGGAGACCCGTCATCTGGCCAGCTTTGGTGCCCGCCCCATCCCACGGCAGGACTTTGTTCAACGACTGAAAGAATTGATAGACTTGAAGCAATCCGGTTCTGCGTGGCGTCAAATTTGATCAGCGTGTAATGTCAAAACTAAACGATCTGCCGTTTGCCAATCTACAGTTCTACGCAACTGCGCCGTACCCGTGCAGCTACCTGCCGGGCCGATTGGCACGTTCGCAAGTTGCAACGCCGAGCTATTTGATCGATTCATCGACTTACAGCCATCTGGTCGCTGCAGGGTTTCGTCGCAGTGGCGCCTTCACCTATCGGCCCTACTGTGATCATTGCCATGCCTGCACGCCGGTACGTGTCATCGCTGAGGCGTTCGAGGCAACCCGCGCGCAGCGTCGCTGCCTGAAGGCCAATGCCGGGCTCACCACGCGCGTCATGGACCTCAAATATTCGCATGAGCATTACGCGCTCTATCGCCGTTATCAGTCGCAACGGCACGCCGGCGGCGGCATGGATCACGACAGCCGCGAGCAGTACTCGCATTTTTTGCTGCAGAGCAATGTGCATACGCGACTGGTAGAGTTTCGCGATCATGGCCATCTGCGCATGGTGGCGATCATGGACGAACTCGACGATGGCATTTCCTCGGTCTACACCTTTTTTGAACCGGATTTTCCGCGTTTGAGCCTCGGCACTTATAGCATCCTGTGGCAAATCAGCGAGGCGCGTCGCCGCAAAATTCCGTACGTTTACCTGGGCTACTGGATCGAAGACAGCCGCAAGATGAGCTACAAGACCGCTTTCCAGCCGATCGAAGGTCTGGTGCGAGGGAACTGGACGCGACTCGACGTCTGAGCAATGGTGTAGCTGATCGGGTGAAACCGCATTCGCCTGCGATAAAATCGCCGCAGCAAATTTGCAACGTCAGGTCAGGATATCGTGCTCTACCCCATAGCCCGTACCGCATTGTTCGCGCTCGATCCGGAAGTGGCGCACCACCTTGCACTGGATTCGCTGCAACGTCTCAATAAGTTGCACCTGTCCCGACTGTTCAGTTCCCGCCGCGTTGCGCCTTGCGAAGTCATGGGCCTTCGTTTTGACAATCCGGTTGGCCTCGCTGCCGGGCTCGACAAGAACGGTCAATACATCGATGCACTGGCCGCACTGGGATTCGGCTTCATCGAAGTCGGTACCGTCACGCCGCGCGCGCAGCCGGGCAATCCCAAACCGCGCATGTTCCGGCTGAAAGAAAACGAGGCGTTGATCAATCGCCTGGGCTTTAACAATCAGGGCCTGGATGCATTCATCGCCAACGTCAAACGGGCAAAGTATCAGGGTGTGCTCGGCCTCAATATCGGCAAAAATTTTGACACGCCAATTGAGCGTGCGGTCGATGACTATGTGACCTGCCTAAAAGGTGTTTATCCATACGCAAGCTATGTGACCGTCAATATCTCGTCACCAAACACCAAGGGACTGCGCGACCTGCAGGCAGCCGAGCAGTTGCAGAAATTGCTCTCCACGCTTAAAGCCGAGCAAAAGACACTGGCGAAGAAGCACAAAAAGCACGTGCCACTGGTCCTCAAGATCGCGCCTGACCTGGCGCTTAAATCGATTCGCGAGATTGCTGCACTCACGCTGGAAAACGGCTTTGAAGGCATGATCGCAACCAATACGACAATTTCCCGAGATGCCGTACGCGACCATCCACTGGCGAATGAGACCGGTGGTCTGTCCGGACGGCCACTGTTTTCGCCGTCTACGGAGGTACTTCGCGAACTGGCCAAAGCACTGAAGGGAAACATCCCCATCATCGGCGTCGGTGGCATCATGTCGGGCCAGGATGCACGGGCCAAGATGAATGCGGGTGCATCGCTGGTGCAGATTTACACCGGCTTTATTTATCACGGACCGGATTTGATACGCGACGCCGTGATCGAAATTTCCCGCAGCAGCAAAAAGAAAAACTGAGTACGAATTTCATGATCGTCGGACTACCAAAAGAAACAAAGGATGGCGAACGCCGCGTGGCGCTCACGCCGGATGCCGTCGCCGACTTGGTGAAAGCAGACAACGTGGTTCGCGTGGAGACCGGTGCAGGAGCCGGCTCCGGCTTCACCGACGCAGACTATGCGGCAGCAGGTGCTAGCGTCGTTGACGGCGCTGCCAAGGCATTCGATGCCGAACTCGTCGTCAAGGTAAAGGAAATACAGACCAACGAGTGGCAATTGCTCAACCCCGGCAGCATGCTGTTCTCCTTCCTGCATCTGCCGGGAGACGTTTTCATGGCGCACGAGTTGCTCGCAAGACGCATCACCGGCATCGCTTTCGAAACGGTGGAGGACGCATCCAAACGGCTGGTGATTCTCGCGCCGATGTCGAGAATTGCGGGCGAGTTGGCGATACCAATTGCCGCCAATCTCCTCATGACTTGCAATGGCGGTCGCGGTATTGCCAT
>JBDTPE010000418.1:0-3277 GCA_039932875.1 Betaproteobacteria bacterium
CCATCATCATTGCAGCGAATGCCAAATACGGGTTCGCCGTCGGATCGGGGAAGCGCACTTCAATGCGGCGCGCTTTCGGGCTCTGCACGAACGGAATGCGGATGGATGCCGAGCGATTGCGTGCGGAATACGCAAGGTTGATCGGCGCTTCGAAGCCGGGAACCAGGCGCTTGTAGGAGTTGGTGCCGGGGTTGGTGATCGCGTTCAGCGCCTTGGCGTGTTTGATGATGCCACCGATGTAGTAGAGCGCAAATTCCGAAAGACCCGCATAGCCGTTGCCGCTGAACAGATTCTGTCCGTCTTTCCAGATCGATTGATGCACGTGCATACCAGAACCATTGTCGCCGACTACCGGCTTGGGCATGAAGGTCGCCGTTTTGCCATACGAGTGGGCGACATTGTGCACGGTATATTTGAGAATTTGCAGCCAGTCAGCCCGCTTCACCAGGCTGTTAAACAGCGTGCCGATTTCGCATTGCCCGGGGGCGGCGACTTCGTGGTGATGCACTTCGACTGTAACGCCCTGCTCTTCGAGAGCGAGGCACATCGCCGAGCGGATGTCCTGCAGCGAATCCACCGGCGGCACCGGGAAATATCCGCCTTTGACCGGTGGACGATGACCCATGTTGCCGCCTTCGAAATCCTCGCCTGACGACCACGGGGCTTCGCTCGATTTGATTTTGACGTGCGAGCCGGACATATCCACGCTCCACGTCACCGAGTCAAACACAAAAAATTCGGGCTCCGGGCCGAAGTAGGCCGTGTCACCCAGACCACTGGACTTAAGATAAGCTTCGCCGCGCTTAGCCAGCGAGCGCGGATCGCGGTCATAGCCCTTGCCATCCGTAGGCTCGACCACATCGCACGTCAGTATCAGCGTGGGCTCATCGGTGAACGGATCCATGCGCGCCGAATCCGGGTCGGGCATCAACAGCATGTCGGACGCCTGTATGCCTTTCCACCCAGCGATTGACGAACCGTCGAAAGCATGTCCTTCGCTGAACTTGTCGGCGAGAAACATTTTGCTCGGCACGGAAACATGCTGCTCCTTGCCGCGGGTATCCGTAAAACGCAGGTCCACGAACTTGACCTCGTTGTCTTTGATTGACTTCAATACTTCAGCGGCGTTAGCCATTTTGTTCCTCTCCTGACGGAAAATAGTGAATACAACTGTGCGGGACGTGTATCAGCATGAAGCATGCCAAGCTGCCGCGCGTGAACGGCATTGTGCTATAAGGAAAAATTCGTCCAAATTCGATTGCGAATGCACCATATAGGTGCGCCAAGGATAAAATAAGCGCGACCATAGTGCAACACGACGCAGCCGCGGGCAAGTTTATGCCATCGACCCCAAAATATTAAAAATTCTTTTAAAACCTATAGTTATATGACTTGATCTCGGCGGGACCGCAGCGGCACGGTAACTGCGTCGGTGATACGTGAGTTACCTCAGGTAAACTCTTTATTCCTTCAAGCAACCCTCTTTTTCGATTAAGTCTTCCCATGAACATAGACGACATCCTGAACGCCGCCAAACTGCGCGGCAAACAATTAGCGCTTCCCTACGCCGGTGCTTTGACGCCAAAAGAAGCCTGCGACCTCATGCAGCATCACCCCAGGGCGAAACTTGTCGACGTGCGCACGCGCGCAGAATGGGACTGGGTCGGACGCGTTGCAGGCGCGGTGGAAGTCGAGATTATGAGTTATCCGGGCAATCGCCCGAATCCCGCGTTCATCGAGGAGCTGGAGAAAAAAGTGCCGAAGGACGCCTTGGTCATGTTCTTGTGCCGCAGTGGCGGACGCTCGCACAACGCCGCGGGCTTTGCGACAGAAGCGGGATATCACAACTGCTACAACGTACTCGAAGGTTTTGAAGGTGATCGCGATGCCAGCGGTCAGCGCAACAAGGTGGGCGGCTGGCGCGCCGCAGGATTGCCTTGGGTGCAGGGCTGAATCAACACAAAGCATTTTGATGAAAGCCGCACTGATCGTTTTTGACAACATGATTTCCTCGACTTCGTCGGGTTTTATGATCCGCTTACCGGCGCTTCAATTCACATAGTGCTCGCCTATGGTGTTGAGTTTCGCCGACTGAGGTATAGCCAACACGATCAGCGCCGCAATACCCGCGGCAGCGGCGGCGGCTACCAATATCCATCCCGTAGCGATGGTGTCAGCCAACGCGCCACCCAATGCGATGCCGCCGCTGATGCCGCCAAGCAGACAGGTGCCGCCCCAGGTAAAACTTTCCGCCAGCATTCCCGAAGGCGCGAGCCGCGACAGCAGCAACGATTGCGTGGCGATCACGCTCGCCATCGGCGCACCGGCGACGATATTCGCGAGCATGAACAGGTAGATGTTGCCTATGGGTGCGACGATCAGAGACCCCGCCGCCATCAGGCCGAGCGCGATCAGAAATTGCTTACGCAGCGGAGCCTGCCAGTGCCGGCTGCCGTAGGCCAATGCGCCCAACGCGCTGCCCAAACTCGCGAGCGCCAGGGCAATGCCTGCGGCGGCCGGCGAACCGCGCTGCGTGGCATAAGCGGTCACGCCCATTTCGTATAATCCGAACGCTATCGAGTAGAACACGGTAACCACGAACAACACCACCAACCCCGGTTCCGCGAAGACCCCCCAGCGGGCGCTGTCGTGGCGGGAACGAATTTCCCAACCACGGATCGCCGGCGTGCGCATGAACCACAGCGTCCCAAAAAGGGCCGTCAGCGCGGCGAGCAGCACTGCGCCTGAGGGAAATTCCAACGCCAAAAACATGGCCACCAGCGCGGGGCCGATAATGAAAACCGATTCCATCAGCACAGAATCCACCGAATACGCGGTTTGCAGCAGCGCTGGATCGGTCAGCACGCGCGGATACAGTGTGCGCATGCAAATGGTGACCGGCGGCAATGCCGCGCCCGCGACATATGCACACAACGCAATGGCGAACGTATGCGCCTGCGCGCCCACCAGCGCGACGAGCGCCGCCAGCATCGTGGGATATATCACTGCACAAATACGCAGTACCCGACAGGGCCCGGCGCGATCGATCATGCGTCCCACCCACGGTGCGACCGTGGCCAGACCCAACACGTAGAGTGCGCTCGCCATGCCCGCGTTGACAAATGAACCCGACGCGTTTTGTACCAGCAGCAAAATCGCGAATCCGGCAAGCCCTATAGGCAAGCGGCCCGGGATCGATGCCAGCATCGTGACGCGGATGGCGGGCACGCGAAACAGATCGCGAACCTCCCGTCGAACGACCAGCCGAACGCCGCGG
>JBDTPE010000419.1:0-3264 GCA_039932875.1 Betaproteobacteria bacterium
GATGCGTTTGATATTTACCAGATCGGCACCGATCCCGTATATCAAGCTTGCACCGTCGCGGCCAGCCGGTATCGCCTCACCGTCTCGGTCAATCCCAGCTCCAGCGCATCCGCGACCAGTGCATGTCCAATCGAGACTTCGTCTACAAATGGAATGGCATGAATAAAGGTAGGCAAGTTTTCCAAATTGAGGTCATGGCCGGCGTTGACACCGAGCCCCGCAGCCTTTGCGGCGACCGCTGCAGCAACGTATTCGTCAAGAACGACGGTTTGTCGCGTAGTACCAAATGCCTGCGCATAAGGTTCGGTATACAACTCTACTCTGTCAGCCCCCAGCGACTTTACGCTTTTCATTGATGCAGGCAATGGATCCATGAAGAGGCTTACCCGCACACCAAGTGACTTTAGTTCGGCCACCACCGGCGCCAACCGAAGCGCATCGTTTGGCAAATCCCAACCGTGGTCGGAAGTAAACTGTCCGCTTTCATCGGGTACGAGCGTGCATTGGTGCGGTCTGACGACGCGCACAAAATCCAGCAAATTGTGAAATGGGTTTCCTTCGATATTGAATTCAATCGACGGTGACATTTTCAGCATGTCTGCCAATTCGGTCACATCCTGTCCGCGAACGTGTCGCCCGTCTGGTCTTGGGTGTACCGTAATACCGTCTGCGCCACCGCTTATGGCAAGCGAGGCTGCACGCAAAATGTTTGGTATTCCCAGTGTGCGCGTGTTACGAAGCAGCGCTATTTTGTTCAGGTTTACGCTTAACTTGGCCATGGCTGGAATTGTAACCGTTTCATCGCATTTCTCTTATCAACTGGCGGGTATGAAGCACCTTGTCGCCGAGCAAATGATTGATCAACATGCGCATTAGCTGTTTCGATTGCGTTTGCGTTTGCGGGTCGCGGTAGTCACTGCATGACATGTCCATGAGTGTTTTTCCCCGTACTTGCAAACCCGCCTTCCCGACTGGTTCGCGGGCAGCCGTGCCAACGAGCAGTGGTCCGCGTTCGACCAGATAAACATACTCATGCTCGGCGCAAATAGGCGCATGACTATCGGCCTCGCCATGCAATAACAGCGCATAGCCAAGCTCTTGCAACAACGAGACTTCAAACTGCCTCAGAATTGGTGCAATTTCACGCGTGGACCTTTTGTCCGTTGGCAATGTGGCCAACAGCGCCATCGTAGTGGCGTACGTATCAAACAATTTCTCGTGCGGGTCTTCCCGCGTTGCTAGTTTTAACACCAGTTCGTTGACATAGAACGCGGAAAGCAACGCCGCTCCCGAAAGTTGAGGGAGAATTTTCTCTTGTTCTGCCGTTTTTAGTGTTTTCATTTCGCTTTTGCCAAACCAGGCCAGCAAAAGTCCCTGAAACGGGTTCAATATTCCCCTAAGCGCACCGTGCGGTCGCTTCGCGCCCTTGGCAACCAATACGACACGGCCGTGCGATCGCGTAAAAGCTTCAACAATCAGGCTGGTTTCACGATAAGCGTAGGTGTGTAAGACAAAGCCTGAGTCGGACTCACCTGCAGACTGTCTCACACGTTTCGCGGCAACCGCTGGGACTTCTGGCCGTACAAGCGTCTCAGACAGGTCACTCATAACCATATTGGCGAATCAGGGCGCTATCATCGGCCCACCCCTTCTTTACGCGGACCCAAAGTTCCAGATACACCCTGCATCCAAAACTCGCCTCCATTTCCTTACGCGCATCAGTACCAATGCGCTTGAGGCGTTCACCTTTTTCACCAATGAGAATTGCTTTTTGGCTGGTTTTTTCAACGACGATGCTGGCAAAGATGCGCCTTAGATCGCCGACTTCTTCATATTTGTCAATGAGAACATTCGCCGCGTAGGGCAATTCGTCGCCCAGCTGCCGGAAGACTTTTTCGCGGATGAATTCAGATGCCATGAATCGTTCAGAGCGGTCGGTAAACTCTTCAGCGCCGTGACTCGCGGGGGCAACCGGAAGGTGCGCTCGTATTACCTTCTTCAGTTCATCAAGGGTCTGCTTTTCTTTTACGCTGGTCGGAACCATCGCCACGAAATTTCCCTTGGTCTGAATCTCTTGCAGGAATTTTAGAAGCTTGCCCTTCTCCTTCACGCGATCGCATTTGCTGATGACGAGGATGAGATGCGCGTTATTGGCCGCTTGCTTGAGCACCTGTTCATCTGCGTCGGAAAAGCGAAGTGCTTCAACGATGGCCACGACGACATCAGCATCGATGACGGTTTGACTGACGGTGCGGTTCAAGACGCGATTCAATGCATTGTCGTGCGTTTTTTGAAACCCGGGTGTATCCAGAAAAAGAAACTGCGCGGTTGCGTCAGTCAAAATGCCAGTAATGCGATGTCTTGTAGTTTGAGCCTTATTGGACGTAATGCTGACTTTCTGGCCGACAAGATGATTCAGCAATGTCGACTTGCCCACATTCGGACGTCCAATAATCGCGACGGTGCCACAGCGAAACTCATCGTTCATTTTTCTTGCCTTTGGGCGATGCGCTCGCTACAGCGCCAGCTGATAACTCTGCCAGCGCAAAGGCTGCTGCTTCCTGTTCCGCCAATCGACGACTGGCTCCACTTCCAAGGGTCTTCAAAGCGAAAGACGCGACCTCGCATTCAACGTGAAACAGCTGTTGATGCGATTCGCCTTCGATACTCGCTACCGCATATTGTGGCAGGGGCTTATGCCTCGCCTGCAGCCACTCCTGCAGACCAGTTTTGGCATCTTTTTCAGGCTTGGCGTTTCGAATGAATTCTATGCGTGGCGCAAATAACACCTGAACAACACGTGTTGAAGAATCGAAGTCAGAGTCCAGGAAGATTGCACCAAGAATCGCCTCAAGTGCATCTGCGAGTATGGAAGGCCTATGTGTGCCGCCCGTCTTTAGTTCACCGTCACCTAATCGGAGTAACTGTCCAAGCCCGAGCTGCGCCGAAACGTCGGCCAGAATGGTTTGATTGACAAGGTTTGCGCGCAGGCGGCTCAGTTCGCCTTCAGACATCGCCGGGAATTCGTCAAAGACAAGGCGAGCGATACAGCAATTAAGCACGCTATCACCCAGAAACTCCAGTCGTTCGTTGTGAACGGCGCCGAAACTTCGGTGAGTCAAAGCCTGGCCAAGCAGAGCAACATTAGTAAACTTATAGTCGAGCTTCCGCTCCAGCTCGCTTTGCGTCATTTGGGGAGTTAGTGACTAGCCATCTTTCGAATTTACGCTGAAATCAACTAACAGCGTATATCCTGTAAACAAC
>JBDTPE010000420.1:0-3264 GCA_039932875.1 Betaproteobacteria bacterium
CAGTTGCTCTACCAACTGAGCTACAACAGCCCAAATTCAAGAACCCAAAATTATAACGCAGCTGCGCGTCCTAGCCAAGCTCGGAATGCGCCCAGATTTACTCGTGATAAATAGTGGCGAATTCCGCACGATTGTAGACAACAGTCGCAGCAGAGGGGCTCAGAAAGGGCAAAAGAGAGTCACTGGCCCTTTGCCTGTCCACTAGTAGCCCCCTTCACTGGAGGGGTGAAATCGTCATAACGAATCTCCATCTTCATGATGACCCCAACGCGCTTTCCGTTGCGTTCACCCGGGACAAAACGCGCGTGACGAAATGCGTTAACAGCAAAATCCGCGAACGCCTGCGGTACGTCGCTGAACAAAATTTGCGTGTCGCTAACGTCGCCAAATTTATCGATCCACACATTGATAATCACGCGACCCGATCCACGCAATTCGCCTAACTTCGGCGAATCCAATAGTATTGGTACGGCGGGCTCTGGTTTTACCGTTAACTCAGTCGTCTGAAAGTATTCCGGGCCTGCGAATGGCAAGAAATCAACGCCTTGAGTCAATGGTTTTGGGTCTGGGGTTACCGGCCTGGGGGGAGGTATCCTTGGTGCCAATTCGATTGCTTTCTCAATCGGTTCGAGTGTTGCCAATATTGACGGTGGCTGAGAAACGCGTTGCGCAGCCGCTTGCGGCATGATTGTTGCGCGAATTTCGCTGCTGTAACGCTTGTCGAGGTGAACCCCAAGATAGGGAAAAAGACAAGCTGCCGCGTGTAAAGCCAACGAAATTCCAATAGCGGTCAAAATTCTCACGGGATTCTCAACAATTCAACAGCTTGGATGAAGATGCATAAGATGCATATTTTCGCAGGATGCCTGCCTTGCCGACAATCCGCTTACCCGGCAAAACTGACCGCACGTCCGTTGAAACTGAGTGGTTGCGGCGCGCCGACTATGATGCGAACATCAGGAGGGTAAGTTTATTCATTGCCGTCGACAAGCGGCTAAACATTCGCCACACCTCCATAGGAAGGGTTTGCATGAAAGCAACGTCAGGTTTTACACTAATCGAAGTCATGATCGTGGTCGCAATTATCGGCATACTGTCCGCCATTGCGATTCCTGCCTATAGCGGCTACGTAATGAGAGCAAAAATACCTGACGCAACATCAGAGTTGGGCGCCAGGCGCATCTTGACCGAACAGTTTTTTCAGGACAACCGGCAGTATTCTGACACTCCTTCCGGCGCCGTTAATCCCGCATGCGTAGCCAGCACTGCAGGCAATAACTTTGACTTTGATTGTTCAGCGCAGACGGCTGTCACCTATACGCTGAGGGCCATTGGCAAGGGCTCAATGGCAGGCTTTGTTTATACCGTTAATCAAAATAATACACGTGCCACCACGATAGGGTCCCCCGCCCCGTCGGGATGGACCGGCAATCCCGCCTGCTGGGTTACAAAAAAAGGTGGCGAATGTTGATCTCACGGCACTCGTCACCGGGCTTCAGCATGGTCGAGCTGCTGATTGGGATCGCAATAGTCTCAGTACTTTTGGCCGTTGGGCTGCCGCAATTCAGTACCTATTTGCAAAACTCTCAGATTCGTTCCGGGTCCGAGTCAATGCTTGCAGGGTTGCAAGCCGCGAGAACCGAGGCCGTAAGGCGCAATACCAGCATGCGTTTTCAGCTTACGTCGTCGGTTGATAGTACATGTGCGCTTTCAACGACAGGGAAAAGCTGGGTGGTAAGCCAGCGCGATCCATCGGGGTTGTGTGATGTCGCACCTACTGCGGATGGTGCGGTAGCTGATCCGGCCAATCCTGAGATTCGGCAAAAGCGTTCAGGCGCTGAAAGTTCGACGAACCTGGTGGTAGTCGCCGATCAATCGGCCATCGTCTTCAATTCACTTGGTCAACAAACGCCCGCCGCGACCGTAAATCTTAATCTTAGCAATCCGACGGGTGGCGACTGCAAAACATCAACAGGTTCCGAGCCGATGCGTTGCATGAGAATTGTGGTGTCGCCAGGGGGGCAAATTAGGATGTGTGATCCCGCGGTCCCGGTGTCGGTTCCCCCTGATAACCGCAGTTGCTGAGGTGGACATGAAGTCAAACTTAATTCATGCACATCATCAAAGCGGTTCGTCGTTGCTTGAGGCGCTCGTGGCAATTCTCATTTTTTCCATTGGAATTCTTGCCATCGTCGGGCTGCTGTCAACGTCTATTCGTGCATCATCGGAAGCGAAATATCGGTCTGATGCCAATCTCCTCGTAAACGATGTGCTTGGACAAATGCAGGTTTCTGATCCCTTAACTCTCGTGGCGAATTTCAAAGGGCAATTGGGCAGTGGTGGTCCGGGTTATCTGAGTTGGTACGCAAGGGTGAAAAACTCAGCGAATAGCTTGCCCAATGCTGCAGCTTATCCCCCGGTGATAGATGTTAATGCGGCGGGTAACGTACAAGTTAAAGTTTATTGGCTGGCA
This sequence comes from Betaproteobacteria bacterium, assembly GCA_039932875.1. Lineage (GTDB taxonomy): Bacteria > Pseudomonadota > Gammaproteobacteria > Burkholderiales > Usitatibacteraceae > UKL13-2. The sequence continues at coordinate 2,474 of JBDTPE010000420.1, forward strand.
CCCGGTGATGCGTCGCCACAGGCGCATAACCTCATCGTGCAGACACTAATCCGCTAAGGGGAGCCGGGTGCATATACACACTAAACTCAGGTCAGGCGCGTCAGGCTTTAGCTTGGTCGAAATCCTTGTCGGCATGGCGATTGCGCTGCTGGGTATTTTGGTCATTACACAAGTCTCCACGAATTTTGAGGCCCAGAAGCGCTCAACGACGGGTGGCGACAGCGCTAATAACACAGGTGCAATTGCGCTATTCCAGATGCAGCGCGATTTGCGCCACGCCGGCTATGGATTTAGCAGGGTCAATGTGTTGGGCTGCGATCTGACCGTCAGCGGCAGAGTCCTGACCAATATTGCGCCGATAGTCATTAATCCGGCAGAAATTACCGGCGCAGATGCAGGCACGGATTCGCTGCTTGTGACCTACGGCTCCGGCAATGGGACACCGGACGGTGATGGCATTACCGCACAGCCGTCAACCGGCGTATATGCAGTGCAAACCTATGTTTCATTCAAGGTCGGCGATAAAGTCATCGCGACTCCTAAAACCAAGGCATCCCCATGCACGGGTGGTTCAGGTTTGATAGTGGATCAGGTTACAGCAGTTACCGCCGCCAGCACTTCAATTTCGGTTCAAACAGGTGTTGCCGGTATGACCAATGGCGTTGTCTACAACCTGGGCCAAACCGTGCGGGCTGTTGGCTACGCGGTTCGCGGTGGCGCGCTAACGCAGTGTGATTTTGTGACCACAGCCTGTGCGACTGCCTCCAATTGGATTCCCATCGCCAATGATG
>JBDTPE010000421.1:0-3255 GCA_039932875.1 Betaproteobacteria bacterium
TCGCTTTTTTTGCCTCCGCCTGAATGGCGTTCGCGTCGCCTTGCACGAGCTTGCCCTGCTGGACCAGCGCACGGCCAAGCGGACTAAACGTATTTGCGGCAACAGCAACCATATTTGTATTTGGCCAAATACACGCGGAAATTGAGAAACTACATCATGCCCTTACGCTAACACTTTGTAAAGAAAACGTTATTTGTTGGCGAGCAACGCCTCTACCTCACTTACAAACGCATCGGACTCTGGCGACACTTTGCTGGGAAAACTTTTCACTGTCGCTCCATCACGCGCCACCAGATACTTGTGAAAATTCCATTTCGGCCGATCTCCGGTCGCCTTAAACAGTGCTTCGTGTACCGGATTTGCCTGACCTGCAATCACAGATGTTTTCTCAAGCATCGGAAACCGTACCTTGTAGGTGCGTTCACAAAAATCGGCAACCTCCGAATTGGTTCCTGGCTCCTGCTTGCCAAAATCGTTAGCCGGAAACCCCAGTACCACCAATCCCTGCTTCTGATATTTATCGTAAAGCGCCTGTAGCCCTTTATATTGTTCGGTGTAGCCACAGTAACTTGCCGTGTTCACGACCAGCACCACCTTCCCGCGATACTGGCACAGGTCCTGCGGTTTACCCTGAAGTGAGGTGAAGCGGTGATCCAGAATTGCAGGGCAACTGCCGGCAGACGAAGTCGCCGCGCCGGCTGTATTACCCAACACACTGGTTAACAGAAAGATAATCAGTACCGCTTTGACATTTCGCATAAGTCACCTCTAGTTTGTTCAAATCCGCAAGAATAGCTGGGCTGAATGACACAAAACCTTTTGCCCGCCGCGGCGTGGCGCGGTGTCATACATGGGGCAAAGAACCCTGACTGCTATAATTTTACGTTGTAAAACGTACAAATTAGTCCGATTTCGTTGGTTTTCGTTCTTGTTCGCCAAACACATCCCTCATGCCCCTGTTTACCATTGGCTTCAATCACCGCACAGCGCCAATAGAGGTGCGCGAACGCGTTGTGTTCCCACTGGAGGCACAGAGGCCTGCGCTTGAGTGCATAAAGCGCGAAACCGGTGCCGATGAAGTCGCACTGGTGTCTACATGCAACCGCACAGAAATCTACGTTCGCGGTAAAGAGAGTTCAGTCGCCGATCTGGTGACGAACTGGCTGGCTGCGCAACACGGCGATGCCAATGTAAATCTCGCGCCGCACCTCTATCAACTTGTCGAGGCCGACGTTGCGCGTCATGCCTTCCGCGTCGCAAGTGGATTGGATTCCATGGTACTGGGCGAGCCGCAAATTCTCGGGCAAGTCAAACTCGCCGCCAAGGTGGCCGCCGAAGCTGGCACACTGGGTGGGGCGCTGGACCGGCTGTTCCAGGAAACCTTCAAGGTCGCCAAGGAAGTACGCACGCAGACTGAAATCGGTGCCACTTCGGTCAGCATGGCTGCGGCCGCCCTGAAGCTCGCGCAGCAACTTTTTGGCGACCTTCGCGAGATTAAATTGCTGCTCATCGGTGTCGGCGAAATGATCGAGCTAGCCGCCACCCATTTCGCTGCGCACTCGCCCAAAAGTATTGTCGTCGCCAACCGAACCATAGAACGTGGGCACGAGCTGGCGCAACGGTTCAATGCGACCGCAATCTCACTGCAGCAGTTGCCCGAACGCATCCACGAATTCGACGCCATCATTACCTCGACCGCTTCAATGCTGCCGATCATCGGCAAGGGCATGATTGAGAGTGCACTCAAGCAGCGCCGCCACAAGCCAATTTTCATGGTCGATCTGGCGGTTCCGCGCGATATCGAGCACGAAGTCGGTGAGCTTGATGACGTATTCCTGTACACACTGGACACGCTTGGCAAGATCATTCAGCAAAACAGTGCAAAGCGCGAAGCGGCGGTCGCCGACGCGGACCGTATCATCGACAAACGTACCGGGGAATTCATGGCGTGGCTCCGTGCGCGTGCATCGGTGCCGGTGATCCAGCAATTGCGCGGCAAGGCAGACCAGTATCGCCAGTCAGAACTTGATCGCGCCAAGCGCTTGCTTGCCAAAGGCGACGACCCGTCGAAAGTCCTCGAACAACTCGCGCACGGACTGACCAACAAGTTTCTGCACCACCCCCTCGCTGCACTCAATCGCACCCATGGCGCCGAGCGTGAAGCGCTGAGTGACGCGCTCGACAAGCTGTTCCCGGCTTCAAACGACCAACAAGAACAAGAAAAATGAAAGACTCAATCAGAAACAAGCTGGCCTCTCTGGTTGAGCGCGTGGCAGAACTTGATCGCCAGTTGGAGGACCCGACGGTTGTCAGCAATATGGACAACTACCGCAAGATCACCAAGGAACACGCTGATATCAGCCCGGTTGTTGCGCTCTACAACGATTACCTGCAAACAGAGAGCGACATGGCTACTGCGCAGGAAATGGCTGGCGACCCGGAGATGCGCGACTTTGCCGAAGACGAGGTGCGCACAGGGAAAAGCAAACTGGAGTCACTTGAACTTGACTTACAAAAATTGCTTTTGCCGAAAGACCCGAATGACGAAAAAAATACATTTCTCGAAATTCGCGGCGGAACCGGCGGCGACGAATCCGCGCTCTTCGCTGGCGACCTGTTTCGCATGTACACGCGCTTTGCCGAACGCAATGGCTGGCAAGTGGAGATCATCTCGGAGTCACCCGGCGAGGTCGGCGGCTACAAGGAGGTCATCGCACGCATCGTCGGCTCCGGAGTCTATTCCCGCATGAAGTTCGAGTCCGGCGGGCACCGCGTGCAACGCGTGCCCGAGACAGAAACACAGGGGCGGATTCACACCTCCGCGGCAACTGTCGCCGTCATGGCCGAGGCCGATGACGCTGCAGCGATCGCGATCAATCCTTCCGAGGTACGTGTCGATACATTTCGCGCCTCCGGCGCCGGTGGCCAGCACATCAACAAGACCGACTCCGCAGTTCGTCTCACACACATTCCGACCGGCATCGTTGTCGAATGCCAGGACGGTCGCAGCCAGCACAAAAACAAAGAGCAAGCTTGGCGCGTGCTGGCCGCACGCATCAAGGATAAGCAGACCCGCGAGCAACAGGCCAAGGAAGCTGCAGAGCGCAAATCACTGATCGGCTCTGGCGATCGTTCAGAACGCATTCGCACTTACAATTTCCCGCAGGGCCGCGTTACCGATCACCGCATCAATCTGACGCTCTACAAGATCGACTTCATCATGGACGGCGATCTGGCGGAATTGACGGGCGCGCT
>JBDTPE010000422.1:0-3250 GCA_039932875.1 Betaproteobacteria bacterium
CCATGATGAATGCCACCGCCCCCATTACCGGCGGCATGATTTGCCCACCCATGCTCGACGTGGCTTCCACGCCACCCGCAAACGCGGCCTTGTAGCCGAACTTCTTCATTAAAGGGATAGTGAACTGGCCAGTGGTCACGACGTTGGCCACACCGGAGCCGTTGATGGTGCCCATCAGACCTGACGAAATCACCGAGACCTTGGCCGGACCGCCTTTGGTGTGACCCACCGTTCCCAGCGCGAAATCGGTAAACAGACGGATCATGCCTGCCTGCTCGAGAAATGAGCCGAACAGGATAAACAGAAAAATGTAAGTTGACGACACATACGTGGGCGTTCCGTAAATTCCTTCGGTGCCGAAGCCCAACTGGTTCACTACCTGGTCAAAGCCATAGCCGCGATGGCCCATCACGCCAGGCAGGTAGTTGCCGAAAATGGCATATAGCAGGAAACATAGGCAGATCAACGGTAGCGCGAAGCCCATGATGCGGCGTGCCGCTTCGAACACCAGGATCACGGTTACAACGCCCACCACCATATCGGCCCGCGTCAGGTCTCCGGAACGCTGAATCAGTTCGGCTTCGAATATCCAATGGTAAAGCGACAATGTGAAAGCACCAGCTGCCAGCAGCCAGGAAAAAACGACAAATGGCCGACCGCTCGGCGTGAGCCGCGGATAAAGACCAAAGGTCATCAGCAACAGGAAGCCGACGTGCAGTGCCCGCACCACGATACTCGACAGCGGACTGAATGCGGCGGTGACAATCTGGAACGTCGAGAATGCAATTGCGATCCAGAAGAGGATTCCGGTCAGCTTGCCATGCGTCGTTTCAGTATCGAGTGTGGCCTCGCTCATGTCTTTTCCCCGGTTATCGGCGTGTATTGTGCGTCAAAAATGAAAAAGCGGTTCGCACGCGAACCGCCTTCTTGGGTCGGGACAACGATGGCTACTTCAGCAGCCCGACTTCCTTGTAGTACTTTTCAGCGCCCGGGTGCAGCGGCACTGGCATGCCCTTCAACGCATTTTCGCGCTTGATGGCTTTGGCTGCCGCGTGTGCAGCTACCATGGTGTCCAGGTTGTCGAACAGCGATTTGGTCATGGTGTACACAGTGTCGGCAGGCACGCCTTCATGGGTCACCAGAAAGTTGGCGATGGAGGCGGTGGGGATGTCTACCGTCTGGCCTGGATAGGTATTCGCGGGTATGACGGTCGCCACGTATGCCGGATCGCCGACCTTGGCGACAATATCAGCGGGAACCGCAACCACCACGATTTTGACGGAGGTGGCCAGATCACGGATTGAAGCTACGCCAAGGCCCGCCGATTGCAGTGTGACGTCGAGTTGCCGATTCTTGATCAGTTCGACCGACTCACCGAAGGGCAGGTATTCCACCTTGGCGAAATCCTTGTAGTTCAGGCCAGCCGCTTTCAGGATAGCGCGTGCGTTCAATTCGGTACCCGATTTCGGTGCGCCCACAGAGATGCGCTTACCCTTCAGATCCGCCATGGTCTTGATGCCGGAATCGGCGCTGGCGACGATCTGGATGTAATTGCTATACGTGCCGGCTACGCCACGCAGTTTTTTAAGTGGTGTCGCGAAGCCTGCCTCGGCATCGCCCTTCCATGCGTCTGAGAGGGCGTCGCCCAGTGTAAAGGCGATTTCACCGCGACCCGCCTGCAACAGGTTCAGGTTCTCCGCCGATGCCTTGGTTGCCTGCACCGAGACCTTGGCAGCAGGCATCGCCTTACTGTAAATATTGCCCAGTGCCACGCCGAGCGGATAATAAATGCCGCTGGTGCCACCGGTCAAAACGTTGACAAATTGCTGAGCCTGCGCCGCCGACATGGCGAAAACAGTCATGACTCCAATGATGAAATTGCGGAAGATATGTCGCATGGGTTCTCCTTCTGTTGGCTTTTGTGTGCGGGTGTTTTTTTGCCAGTATATACAGCATCGTCTCGTTGTACAGTCTGGCTGCCTTTTCCCTTGATTTTGTCGGGCTAGTCCCCACCTACCCAAATGCTAAAATAACGCAAATTGCAGCACTCATATAACACTGCCAAACGCTGCAGCCAATGGATCAAATCATGAATGACGTAACAATCAACAAAGACTTGGACGTAAAGGGCCTCAATTGCCCATTGCCCATATTGCGCGCGAAAAAAGCACTGACGGATATGGATTCCGGTCAGATATTACGTGTGGTGGCCACCGATCCGGGATCGGTGAAAGATTTCGCCGCATTTTGCAAACAGACCGGAAATCCGCTGTTGTCCTCAGTAGAAACTGCTGCGGCTTTTACGTTTCTGATCGCCAAGCGCTGACAGTATATCGGTCCTATTTTGCGAGACGGGGTCACTTGCCCTCGAAATGCGGCTTGCGCTTTTCGACGAATGCAGTAACGCCTTCCTTAAAATCGTTGGTCTTCGCACATTCGGCGAAGTACGCGATTTCGTCATCGAGTTGCTTGTCTATCGTTGTCACGAAGGATTGATTGATGAGCTTCTTGGCGCGCGCAAAGGCTTGCGTTGCGCCGTTTGACAGCCGCTCCGCCAATTTGGCGACTTCCTGCTCCAGCACTTCCGGCGCAACCACCCTGTTGATAATGCCCATTTCGGCTGCTGCCTTTGCGTCGAACATGTCCGCCAACATCGTAAGTTCAAGTGCGCGCTTCATGCCCACATAGCGCGGCAGGAAAAAGGTACTGCCGCCATCGGGTGACAAGCCGATTTTTGTATACGCCGTATTGAACTGCGCGCCTTCTGCGGCCAGCGCAAAATCCGCGGCCATGGCTACGCTCAGCCCGGCTCCAGCGCACGCACCCTGAATTTGTGCGATGACGGGAAACGGCATGTTACGAATATTTTTGATGCCTTCGTGTAGCGCATCGCCTAATGGCTTGACGGTTTCGACAATCGACTCGCGCTCGCGATAGAACAAGCCGACATCGCCGCCCGCGAGGAAAGCCTTTCCGGCACCCTTGAGGATCAGGGTACGAATCGTGGTCGACGCACCTATTTCCGCCGTGACGTCGCGCATCGCGAGGATCAACTCAGGGTTCATCGCGTTGTAGACCTCGGGGCGATTGAAGGTCAACGTCCCAATGCTGCCTTGCTGCGCAAACAGGATTGTTTCATGTGATGAGATGCTCATTGATCGGTTCCTCCGGGAGTGGCGGGGATGATACCGCGCTTGACGTAGATTGGCCGCAGATACGATTTGAGTCGTCGCAGATAAAGCCCATAGCT
>JBDTPE010000423.1:0-3243 GCA_039932875.1 Betaproteobacteria bacterium
CCAACCGCAACCAATCACTGGTCAGCTTGTTGGAACGCCTGTCATTTGATGTGCAGATGACATTGATGCGAAATGTTTTTCCGCGGCCCGCCAAAGTGGAGCCTGTGTTGATCGGCATCGATGACGCATCCGAGGACGTATTCGAAGAGCCGATCGCCATGTGGCATCAACATCTCGGCAAAGCCATGCGCGCGCTTGCGGCGGCCAAACCGCTAGTCGTCGGCGTAGATATTCAATTGCCGCCGCGATCATTCGACAAGATAATGCCCGGTCTCGACCGCGCGCTGCTAACCGGCATGCTCGAACTGAAGCAAACGACACCGCTCGTCGTCGCGCATACGGTTGACCGTGTCGGCTTTATTGCCCCCATACACAGCCCGTTCTTGCGGATGTTGGGTGATGAAACCTTTGCCATCGACAAGGTGATCGAGGATCCGGATAGAGTTGCGCGGCGCTTCTCCGAAACCAGTGTGGTCAACGTCGGCACCTTCCCCGTGTTTGCGGCAGAAATCGCCCGCAAGGCAGGAAAGCAGTCGGCGGAAGGATTTGTAGACTATTCCATCGGCGGGTTGGTCCACTACGTTCCTCTGCAGCAGGTTCTGTTGTGGCAAGACACCAACAATCTGACCGAACTGAAGCGCCAGTTTGGCGGAAAGGTCGTTTTGATCGGTTCGGTACAGCGTGTGCAAGACCGCTGGAAACTGCCGGTCGGGATTTCCGATTGGGAACGCGGAGGATCAGCGGACGATCCAGACAAACTTAACCCCAACCAGTCTGGTGTGGTTATTCACTTTCAGGTATTGCGCAATCTGCTTGGCGACGGCTTGCTGACGCCACTTTCAGGCACTTGGGCGTGGGGCATCTGTGCACTGTTGTTTGCTTGCGTACTGGTTCCGTCGCAACGACGCACTTATGTTCATGCGTTTGTTGTCGCGCCGCTGGTGTTGCTCGCGCTATCGATGTTGCTCATTACCTTCAACATATACATTCCCGCCGTAACTTTCATGTTAGTTCTGTGGGTTGCCGTTGGCGTTGGCGCGATGGCGGAAGGCATGGCAACACTGGCTGAAAGAAATCGCATCAAGCAGTCTTTTTCCGGCAGTGTATCGCCGGCGGTTCTGCAGGAAATCCTCGCAGGTAATCTAGCTGGCGGCGTGTCATCCAAAACGGCAGAAGTATGCGTGCTGTTTAGCGATATTCGCGGTTTCACCGGGATCTCCGAATCGCTGTCGCCGGAAGCTGTCACTTCATTGCTTACTCGTTATTTTGACCGTATGGTCGGCTCCGTGCATCGCTTCGATGGCACCATGGACAAGTTCATGGGTGATGGCATGATGGTACTGTTCGGTGCGCCACGCAGCCTGACCAGTCCTTGCGAATCCGCAGTGCGATGTGCTTTTGATATGGTCGAACAACTGCGAAAACTGAATGAAGAATTCGCCGCTGAAGGTTTGCCACCTGTTGACATCGGAATAGGCATAAACTACGGAAAAGTCGTGGTCGGCAACATCGGTTCGACCGAACGTCATAATTATTCCGCCATCGGCGACGCAGTAAATGTCGCCTCACGTGTAGAAGGGCTGACCAAGAGGCTGAAGTCGCCTATCGTGTTGACCGAGACGGTAAAGACGCATCTGCCGGAGGCGTTTGAGCTGATCGATTTTGGCGAACAGGCGTTGCGTGGGCACAGTGCAATGCAGTTGTGGGGTGTGAAGGCGGTCGCAAAGATTTGACCGCGCCAGTAACGGTTTTTTTGTCGTTGGCAGTCTTGTGATTGAGGGAGGGCAAAATGAAAGCGAATTATTTTTGTTTGGCGCTGGCGTCTTCGGTATTCGTCTGGACGGTGCATGCGCAGGTGGGCGGCATCGCATTTGTCACAGATGTTAAAGGTGACGCGGTTATGGATGCGAGCAAAGCGACCCTGATGGCCGAGGTCAAGAGAGGCGCACGCATCAGTTGCACCAAAGATTGCGCCGTCGGCGTGATGTATCTCATTTCTGGCAAAGAATATGTACTGAAGGGCCCCGGCGATTTTTTGGTTGGTGACAATGAAGTGACTGCCAAAATTGGCCCGCCGCCGACGATGCGGGACACCAACTGGAAAGTTTCTTCAAAAGTCGTTGCGCAAGTGGCCCAAACGTCTAGCGCCTCGATTCGCATGCGTAGCATTGGTGGGGCGACAAAGTCGGAACCTGCAACGGCGCCATTGGCTGAGCGCTTGATCTATCCCCGTGATACCACGGTATCGACCCTGCAACCGGCGTTTCGCTGGGCGTCTGCCAACCCGAAAGGCCCATTCGAGTTTGAATTGAAGGCGAGTACCGGTGCCAAGTCGATATACAAAGCCAAGGCGAATGCAACAACGCTGGCGTTGCCAAAGAATGTCAAGCTGCTACCGGACGCGGAATACAACTGGATGGTAAAGGCTGGCGGATCCGAAGTCGGCATGACAACGTTCAGGACGTTACCCGCGCATTCACTTGACTTGACCCAGAAACGCAAGCCCGATGATAAGGCGCAGTTTTCAGATTGGCTGCTATATGCATTGACACTCAAGGATGTCGGCGCAGACCAGGATGCTGGCGAAATATGGGCCAAGTTGGCCAAAGACAGACCAGACCTGCCCGAGCTGGCTGTGTTGGCAAAGTAAGACTGCACCAACCAGCGGCGTACCGGATTCATTCGGTGCGCCGTTTGTCATTTTGTGTAGAACTCATCGCAGACCACGAGAATTGCGCAATAATCAGCGTCTAGAAATGATTGTGACCATGCGCAACCTCTTTTCCACTGGAGTTTCACTTTTAGGGCGACTCAGCTTCCTGCTGGTTTGCGTGTTTCTGCTTATGCCGGTGACGCGGAGTTTCGCAGCAAACGATGACCGCGTCGCGCTGATCATCGGCAACGACCAGTATCCCGCCGACCCATTGAGAAACGCTGTCAATGACGCGCAAGCGGTTGCCAAGACCCTGAGTGACCTCGGCTTCAAGGTCATGATCAAGACAAACGCCGACTACGCCGCCATGCGCGGCGCCGCCGTTGAGTTCGCCCGGGTCATGGAAGGTGCGACCGCCGCGGTATTTTATTATGCCGGCCATGGTATTCAGTATCGTGGTCAAAACTATCTGGTGCCGGTCGATGCGAAACTTACGTCGGAAGCGTCGATAGCGTTTAATGCAATGCCGGTCTCACAAATCCTCGACACCATGGACGAGGCAAAGATCAGAAATAAATTTATCATCCTCG
>JBDTPE010000424.1:0-3240 GCA_039932875.1 Betaproteobacteria bacterium
ACCAGTGAACGCCCTGCGTTATCTGCGCAAACGCCATCGCTTCCGGCGTCATCTCAACTTCCTTCGCTGCTTCTCCTTTCTTGCCCTGTGATGCCGTTGAATCCGGGAACATGCGGAACGCGGCATTGAGGATGATTTTGGTCAGCTTTGGCGATACAGCGTGCAACACCGCGCCGGCAATCCCCAGACGCGTGGCGATTCGCACTGGCTTGTAGACGATTGCTTCCACGACCAAATCTGCCGCTTGCTCAGGCGAGAGCGTCGGCACGCTGTTGTACATCTTGGTCGGCGCAATCATCGGTGTGCGCACCAGCGGCATGTTGATCGTCGTGAAGTGGATGTGGTTATCGACAAACTCCGAGGCTGCGCAACCGGTGAACGCATCGAGTGCAGATTTCGACGCGACATAAGCCGAGAAGCGCGGCGATTGCGTGAGTACACCAATCGACGAAATATTGATGACGTGTCCGAAATCCTGCTTGATCATGATCGGCAAGAAGCCCATTATCAGTCGCAGCGAGCCGAAGTAATTGAGTTGCATGGTGCGTTCGAAATCGTGGAAGCGGTCGAAACTGTTGGCGATGCCACGGCGGATTGAACGCCCTGCATTGTTGACCAGGTAATGGCAGGCGCCATAGTCCTTCAATACGGCGGCGACCAATTTGTCACAGCTCGCCAGGTCGGCGAGGTCACAGGAATAAAACTTGGCGTTGCCGCCCATTTCCTTGATCTTCGCGAGTGTGGCTTGTGCCTTTTCCGGGTCACGGGCGACGATGACAACTTTGGCGCCGGCGCCGGCAAGCTTGAGCGCAGTCGCTTCGCCAATCCCGGAGGTGCCACCAGTGACGACGACAACCTTGCCCTTGATCTTGCCCTCAAGCGTGCGATCAATGAACAGATCCGGGTCGAGGTGACGCTCCCAGTAATCCCACAAGCGCCATGCGTAGGTTTCGAGTTTCGGCACACTGATGCCGGTGCCTTTGAGCGCTTTGACGGTATCGCGATTGTCGAATTTCGTCGGATAGCTGATGAAGCTGAACACGTCTTTCGGAATACCCAGATCAGCGAGAATCTGGTTGCGGGCGCGGCGAACCGGTGCGACTGACATCAGGCCATCGAGCACGTAACCGGGGACAAAGCTCAACATCTTGGCGTTCACGCGCATCGTCATCTGTGGGGCGTGCGCGGCTTTGCAAAACAGATTCAGTATTTCGCCGATGCGCATCGGCTCAGGGTCGGTTAGATGGAAGCATGACCCATCGAGCCCTTTCTTGTGGGCAATGTGGTCCATCGCATCGACGACGTAATCAACAGGGATTACATTGAGTCGACCGCCTTCGATGCCGATGGTCGGCATCCATTTCGGCAAAACATCCCGCATTTTCTGGATGAACTTGAAGAAGTAGTAGGGCCCGTCGATCTTGTCGATTTCTCCGGTTTGGGAGTGTCCTACTACCATCCCCGGCCGATAGATGCGCCACGGCACTTTGCATTCATCGCGAACGATGCCTTCAGAGTCGTGCTTGGTACGGAAGTAAGGGTGGTCGAGTTCTTCGGCTTCTTCGAACATATCTTCGCGGAAGGTGCCGTCGTAGAGACCCGCTGCGGCGATGGAGCTGGTGTGCTGGAAACATCCTGCCTTGACCGCCTCGGCAAATTCGACCGCGTTGCGGGTGCCGTCGATATTGGCAATCTGCTGGCTGGCCGCATCGGCGGCCATATCGTAAATTGCCGCGAGGTGAAACAGGTGTTTTATCTTGCCCTTGAGCTTCGTCACGTCTGCCGGGGCCACGCCCAGCTTGGGTTTGCCGAGATCGCCGACGATTGGTACGACGCGTTTTTGCGAAGCGGGCAGTCCCCACCAAGGGTAAAGCGCCTCAAGCTTCTTGATGGAGTTCTTTCGCACCAGCACATAGATGGTGCCTTCGCGCTTCAGCAAGTTTTTAACCAGAAACTTGCCGATAAAGCCAGTAGCGCCAGTGACAAAGTAAGTCATGGGGTGTTCCTCCAAAGGAATGATGTGCGGTTGTTTTTATGGCGGGCTGCTGCCCACAATTGCCCTCATTGAAATCATACACTGCGGGCACGATGGCGGTTATGCAGCGTGGCCAACTTTTCTGACGAAGCAGTCATATGTTGCACTGCCGCATGAGATTCGCGGTTTTCGCCGGGGCCTTTAGTGTGATCCCTCTAATCGTCATGCCTAAACTCTATCCAATACCCGAACATCCATTCACCGCTCATTCACACAGGAGTTATTACCATGGCTACCAAACGAACCGTCAAGACTGCCGTTACGAAAACCAAAGCGCGCGCAAAACCTGCGGCTCGCACCGTGCGCAAGACGACCACCGCAACCAAGTCTGCAGTGTTGGCTAACACCAACCCGGTCAAACAGGCCGTCCTCGCCGGTTTAGGCGCGGCAGACCGCATGCAAAAGCGTGTGAAGAACCAAAGCACCAAGATTTACGGCGGCATTGTCGATGTCATCTCGCGTGAATCCGGTCGCCTGAGCGACTTTGGTAGCGACACTGCCAGCGCGCTTGCGAAGAAGGCCAACCTGTTCGTTCGCGAAGGCAAGAAAATCCAGTCCAACGCGCAATCGGTCGCCGAAGCGAAGGCTCTTGAGGTCACCAAAGAAATCAAGGCGCTCGCCGCTAAATCCGAGAAAGCGTTCAAAAAGAATGTCACCGGCACGGTAAACACGACGATGGCGAACGCCAAAGACGGTATCGTCAAGCTTGAGCATGTTTTTGAAGCGCGCGTTGCAAAGACGCTGAACACATTCGGCATTCCATCGAGCCAAAACGTGCGTGAACTGCAAGCACGTATGGCCGACCTGCAAAAAGCACTCGTACAACTGAACAAGCGCGGCGTTCGCGCGTAGTTGGTTTTGACCCAGCACTATGCTGGGATAGAATTGAAAAAAGCAAAAAGAGATGGGGAATATCGGTAGATGTTCCCCATTTTTCATAGCTGAAAAACATAATATTTCGGAGAGAGCGTGCGCAAATCTGACGAAAAGCAAATCAGTGGCTCGATCGTGGTTCCAACTCCTACGCATTTGCCCGCAGGCCCAAGAAGCGTGCAAGCCGCAAAAGCCCATTCCAGGAAGTCATCGACGGCCAGGAAAAAAATCGGCCTCGCACTCGCCGGCGGCGGCCCATTAGGCGCGATGTACGAAATCGGCGTACTGATGGCGCTGGACGAGGCGCTTGAAGGGTTGAACCTCAACGACAT
>JBDTPE010000425.1:0-3238 GCA_039932875.1 Betaproteobacteria bacterium
TCGCAGGATTTCCACATGTTGCCCCGGCCGACCAACTATAGGCGACAGAGGCCTGAGCGGGCAAGGCTATTGCCAGTGTTGCGAATGCAATTGCAGCCAGTGATCGGCTTATATTGAACAGACTCATTTTTTCCTCATTGCGTACTATTTATCCGGAACTATGATGGCTCTACCCATCTTCCCGCATTTCCCGGCATCTCCCTTGGGAGAGGGGAGCCACCTCAAAACTTCTTCCTGGAGGTTCAATTGCGTCCTGACACCTATAGCTGCTAATAATTGCTCGATTTCACTCATTCGCCACTGGGCTAACCCAGACTAACACTGTGTGGCTGAGGCAACAACCCTTTCGCTTATGGTCGGCGATTCATCAATTACCCATGCTGCCACACCGATTGCGCCAAACACGTCGCAGCGCTCGGTTTGTCATCCAGATATTATGGGTCGAAGCATAGCAAAAGCTATCCCGTATTCGAGTTGAACCAAGCTTTTTTCATGCCCAGTGTGAGGTTAATCACAACAATCGCCAACGCGTTGCAATAACGATTGCTATTGCTGAAATGTTTGTGGCGCCATTGCCTGTTCCGAGCGGGCCAACCGATTCGCTGGTTCACTGCCACTGCTTGCCCCCTTAGGCTGTCGCGGTTACGGCAATACCATCCCGGATCGCGCCTTGACAGTAGAAATATCACTGGCGTTGATCGTCCCGGATACATTCAGGTCGAACATGAAGTTAGACGCATTCGTGACTTGTCCAGAACGCGCTTTTACGCCAGCGATATCGCTGGCGTTGACCGAGAGCGAGTTGTTGACGTCGCCGATCAGGAAGCCGATAGATGCGGATGCAACAACACCCAGGTTATTGACATCGGTAAGCGTCAACGCTACTCGGCGTGGATCAGCGAACGCAGGCAATGTTACCGTGACGTCATTGCCCGCCGCAACGCTCTGGCTACCAACGATGTCCACACCCTCAGCATCCGTCGCAGTCAAAATGCCGGGGAATGTTACCGGGCCATCAAATCGAAAAATGATTGTATTCGCGCCGCTGCGCGGCTCGATTGAAATTGCGCCTGTTAGCGGGATCGACGAATCGATATTAACGTCAAAGTTGCCGGCTACGCCGTGGGTCTTGCGTGAACGAACCTCGACCAGATTGATGATCCCGGGTTGCCGTGCGACTTCAATTACAAAGTGGGTGTAGGCTCTTTTTCCATAGCTGTCTTCTGCCTTAAGCGTATAGAAATGCACGCCGTTGTCGAGGCCGGTCAAGCGCACGGTGCCATTGGCAAAAACCGCATTTTGATCGTCTGGTAGCAACGACACGGTGGGCAAGGGGCCGTCTGGATCAACTGCAATGAAAGCGATGGTGGCCGCACCGGTGGACGACGTGAGGTAGTTTGAACCGGTCAGGCTTAGTACCGGTGCCGTGTTGCCGTCGAGGTCAGCGAGTTGCGACTTGACGCTGGCTCGCAATCGCGTTGCCGCAAGAAAGGGCACCTGGAAACGGTAACGGATGGGATCGACCTTGTCCGCATTGGCAAAATGCCTGGCTGATTGTTCAATCGGCCCATAGGCGCTCTGGATTTCGGCGAGGTCGCGCGCCACATACACAAAGCCAAGTCGAAACTGCTTTTCGCTATTGACGTAACTCGGTAGTCTTGGTCCGTTTCGATTGACTACCCATGCATGATCGTATTTGGCCACAGCGGAGTAACTGACAGTGTAGTCGGGGTTGAGTACCGGATTGGACAAAACGTAGGCATCCGGAAAGGTTGGATTCAATCCCATTGCATAGAGGTCCTGATCGGTGAATACATCAGTTTCGTTACGGGCGAGATTGTCCAGGTTGGCCCAGCTGAAGCCGTTGACGGGATCGCCGATGATTTGCTGCGCGGTTGTGAAATCAGTATTGAAAAAATTGTCTGCCATTTGGCCGTGAACCGTGCCTTCTTTCAGCCAGTGCCCCACGCCCAGTTCTGCGCCAATTTGAACACCCCAGTTGTGACCGATCTCATGATCCAGCACGGCAAATGCCCCAGTCGAAAGTGTAGAGCTGGTCCCTAGGTGGTAGCGGCAGATGTTCGGCACGGCCACGCCGTTGATACTATTCTGGCCGATGCCATTGGCCAGATGCCGCTGCGTGATCACGCTGGGAACAGTTGCGGGCGTCAGTTGATTTGCCGCAACGACCACCATCATGTAATCGTTGGGAAACGCCGCTTTCAATTGGGCGACGTAATCATCCACATTGGCGTTTGCGTAGACGCTGCTCCATTTCGGGAAATCGACAAGGCTCGGGTCGGCAATGATAAAAAACACGTTCTCGGTGTGATAAGTGGTGGGGCTTAGTTGTTTCAAACCGATGAAGTCTACTTGCGTCGTGGCAGATACACTGCCGTTGGTGTTGCTGGCAGTCAGCGTATAGCGAGTCGTGGAAGCTGGGGTCACGCCATATGAAGTGTTCAAAGTGACGTCACCGATGCCGTTGTCGATTGTCACGACGTCAGCGCCGCTGACTGACCAAGCTAGGAACGCGGTTTGTCCACTAACGATTGCGCTACGACTGGCGCTGAAACTTGCAATGCTCGGCAATGCAGCCGATGCCGAACCGCTAAATAGCAGCCAGACGGGCAGCAACAAAAACATGCGTGTTCTAACTGAAAGTAGCAAGTGCTGCAAGTTGCCTGCAATGCCTGCGCCAACGCCTTGGTTTTGTTGTCCAGATAATTCCGGCATATGTTGGATTTTGGTTTTAGGCAAACGAAATTGTCCGCATGCAAGTCTGCGTGCTCGAAGAAACGCCGTAAATACCCTCATTGCGTTTCGGTGCGTAGTTGTCCAAAGGTTTGGTGATAAGCCAATGCGCGTCGTTCACGCAATAAAACATGGAAATTGGCAATTTCCCGCAATTGTCCTATGATGATTTCCAATAACAAGCAAATCATGAGGAGCACAACATGCCCGGCTTTGCGACAGAAAATTTGAGGGCCATCGCGCTGGTCGGTCATTCGGGCGCGGGCAAAACGACACTTGCCGAAGCGCTGCTGTGGAAGACCGGCGCCATTGGCGCGATGGGCAGCGTGGACAAAGGCACCACCGTCTGCGACTTCGATCCCATCGAAAAAACCTACAAGCACTCGCTCAACTCCTCAGTGATTCATTTTTCACACGGGGCTGATCCAAACGTTCGCATTCATCTGGTCGATACGCCCGGCTACCCGGATTTCATGGGGCCGGC
>JBDTPE010000426.1:0-3236 GCA_039932875.1 Betaproteobacteria bacterium
TTGTTAAAAATATTCAGATTCGGGCGAACAGCGATTCCTGCCGCACCTGTAAATTTCGATAGGTGTGCTGGAGTTTTGACAGAAACCCTTGTCTTTGATCGTTATGGGCCTCAATCAGCAAATCGAAACCTCATTAAGCAAGCCCCAGATGCAAGCGGATCGCCTGATCTATCAAGCCCAATGCCTTTTCGTCCAATTGGCCGATGAGGTTGCCGACGATCCGCTCGCGCGCGATGGTCCGAATTTGTTGTGCTTGTGCCTTGGAAAGTTTCGGTAGCCCGCTGGCTTCCATCGATAGCGCAACTTCAAACGGGTATATTTTCTCGACGTTTGATGTGATTGGCAGGACAGTCAGCGTCGATGCGGAGCGGTTGTTCGCGTTGTTGCTGACGATCAGTACCGGCCGACGTTTATTGATTTCCGACCCGACTGACGGCGAAAGATCGGCAAACCAGATGTCACCACGATTCATTTGCGAGGCCATCAGATATCGTCGGCGCAAAGTCTCGAGCGAGCGTTCCGTCTGCCGCGTCGCGATAGGCCGCTTCCAGTTCGCGTTCGCGCAGCAGCGTCAAAGCTTCTTCAATGACCTGTGAACGGCTTCTCCGCTCGTGCGAAACCTTGTATTCCTCAACGAACTGCATCAAGGTTGGTGGAAGCGAGATAGAGACTTTCTCAGCGTACATGGACAATTAATCTATTTAGTGGCGGGAAAGTATTCTATCCGGTAGCAAAATTATTGGCAACAATGCGTACTACAGGGATGGTGACTTGTGCTGCGCAGTGGCTAGGGCAAGAAAATACTCAACGCCCAAGCGCCAACTCATCGCCGATCAAAAATAATTTGGGTTGCGCATTCAACTTCATGGCAAAGGCACTCATTGCCAACAGTTTCTTCTTCCACTCATTCGGCGTTTTCATACTTCTTACGCAATCGGTTCACCACCCAGGGGATAAACAGCATCGCGGTCACGCCCAAGCCCATCATCCCGCCTTTGGTGATGTCGTAGCCCTCCAGCATCCGCTGCCAGCTCATGCCGAAAGCCAGGCCAAGGCTGTATTCAAAGATGAGGGTGAGCACCACCCACATGACGCCGACGGTGAGAGCGGGGAATTCAACAGCAGTTAACGCCGGACTTCCGTCCTCACTGGCGTGACGGCTATTGTCGGCGGCGAGTATTGCGCGCATCCAGCGCATGGTGAACCAGGTGATGGCGAAGAAGAGCACAACGGCCGTGCCCACGCTGATTTGCTGTGCGAAGAATGCGCCGATGGCGGGCTCGAGGTAGAGCGTGCGCAGCGTGCCGTGGATAGATTCGGTGATCATGATGAGGAACCACACGGCGAGAGGGCGTTTGAGTTGGGCGGGGTGCATGGTGGGTTCGCCGCTCACTGGATAGAGAGTTTGGGGGTCAAGCCAACACCTAATAGCGTCATCATGTTAGCGATGCAATCGCCTTAATCCGGCTCGTGACGATGGTCACACGCTCGTCCAGTAGTGCGTCTTGTGCGAGCAACCGGGGCAGGTAGTCATGAAAGTTGGGTTGCGTAGTCAGTACTGCGAATGCTTCGCTTAGGTACGAGCGCACGGTGGTGCTTTCCGCGGCGATTTCAGCCACCAGTGCAGGGCGGCCCTCAAGAACGTTCAAGATGTCCTCAAGATCATGGCTGCCGAGTAGATCGCGCTTACCGCGGTCGTTGAACGCTTCGAACTTGGTGGCGATAAATGCAGTTGCAGAAATCAATCTAATGCGCCTGCTGCTGGGCAGGGCCAGGCGCGTTGCGGTTTCAATTGCATGGATATACCAGCGATTGGAGAACCCGAGAATCTTCGGGTCCGTGGGCATGAGGTCGACTTCTAGCGAGTGATATACCTACCGGCATAACGGCGCATCTGTTGCGAGGTCTCGCTTGAAGCCGCGCGCTGCCAATTGTTTTTCGGTCCGGTGATAGTCAGCCAGTGTTGCCACCTGCACCAGCAAATCAACGTCGTATGTCACTCGCACGGGCGGCGCCGCTGGGTCGGTAATCAGGAGTCCCGCTGCACATCCACCTACAAAAACGAGGTCGTCGGTTAGTCCACCGATCGCTTCCGCGATCAATTCAACCTTTGCGAGGTTTGGGTCGTCTGCTCGAATCACGGCGGCGTTTCGCTCATTTGGAAATACGGCTCGAGCAACTCGCGCGCGGCGTTGCGCTCTCGCACCTGCCCAACGCGAATCGCATCGAATAGCGAAAGCACAGCGTGGATGTTTTCGTCGCGTAGCGCACACTCAGGCACGTTTGCGTGCAACGGTGTGAGCGCGAGGCCGCGCACCTCGCCTCGCATGTGTGGCCATACAGGCACCGCATCGGCCGATGCCGCGATCAGGCTTTTGAGCGGGGCGGCCGCGTAGCTCGTCGGCACGCCGCGCGTCATTGCCCCTAACTGTGCGGGAAATGCATAGCGTGCGCCGAAGAGTACGAACTCTTTGAGCTGCGGCTTTAGCACCGCGTTGTAGCCCTCGTGGTCAGTGGTCATGAGCCCGGCCACCTTCGCGCGTTTGATCACGCCATGCAGCACCGATGGCGCGAGACCAGTGCTCATCATAAGTGCGTGGTAGTTACGCGTTCTGCCGCCATGAGCAAGCATGGATAGAAGCACAAACAGGTCTTGCGGCTTGAGTGTGATCGGTGCCGCGTTCATAGATTTTCACGTTTCATGAAATGTGAATATATTATAATAAAAGCAATAAAACAATAGTTTAAGAGTATTTTTCGTATTTCGCGAAACATGAAAACTGAATCACTAGTTGCGCGAGGCGGCGGCGCGCTTCTTCCGACACGGCCGCTGTCCAATCTCGTCGACAACGACTGCAAATCCCACTCAGCGCCCATTTTCCAAAGGGGTAAGGGACTGTTTTTCGGCGTCAATTTTCCAAAGGGGGACGCGGTATGCGATGAGTTTGCGTGGATTCAGCATTTCGAACTTCAAGGGACTGGCATTACGAAATTCGACAAACTAGTGGGGATTTTCGCTTCCAGGTGGACTCGCCGAGCCTCGAATTGAGGCCTCGGCGTTGGGCCGCGACGACCGGTGCATCATGGCAGCGATCGCGCCATCACTACTTCTTCACCGTCCATCTCACCAGTACGCGCAAAGCCGTGGCGCAGGTAAAAAGCTTCCGGATTCTTCTCTGCTGGCACAAACGACAGCAACATGGTCGCGACACCCGGTCGTGTGGCGGCCTGGGCCA
>JBDTPE010000427.1:0-3219 GCA_039932875.1 Betaproteobacteria bacterium
ATGAAAATTGGTATCGTAGCCGGCGAAGCATCCGGCGATCTCCTGGGCGCACTACTGATCAAGTCATTGAAAGCCGAATATCCGCATCTGGAATTCGTCGGCATCGCTGGTCCGAAGATGCAGTCAGCGGGTGCCGTTTCCTGGTACGCGATGGAAAAACTCGCGGTGCGCGGCTACGTGGAAGTGCTCAAAAGTTTTCGCGAGATTCTCGCCATTCGTCGTGGTCTGCGCAATCGCATGCTTAAAGAGCGGCCGGCGCTTTTCATTGGCATCGATGCCCCCGATTTCAATCTGGCGCTGGAAAAGACGCTCAAACGAGCCGGCATTCCCACCGTTCACTACGTGAGCCCTTCGATTTGGGCCTGGCGAGGAGAGCGCATTCACAAGATCAAGGAATCGGTCAGTCAGATGCTGACGATATTTCCGTTCGAGCCGGCCATTTACGAGCGAGCCGGTATCCCCGCCAAATTCGTTGGGCACCCGACCGCGGATGTGATTCCACTGGCGTCACAGCGTGAAGATGCGCGCGCGCAATTGCGGATCAAGCCGAGTGAATTGATCGTGGCATTGCTGCCTGGTAGCCGCCAGACCGAACTCGATTACCACGCTGAACTATTCATCGAAACCGCCAGATCCATGCTCAAGGATTTTCCTGCAGCGCGTTTCCTGGTGCCCTTGGCCACGCGCGAAACACGGGAACAGTTCGACGCGGCGCGGTGGAAACTACAGGCGCAAGATTTGCCGTTGCAGATATTGTTCGGTCATGCCAATCTGGCGTTGGCTGCTGCCGATGTCGCGCTGGTCGCCAGTGGCACCGCCACGCTTGAAGCCGCGTTGTTGCGCTGTCCGCATGTGGTTGCCTACCGGATGTCGCCTACAACCTATCGATTAATGAAACGCAAAGCCTATTTACCTTATGTAGGGCTGCCCAATATTCTGGCTGGGGAGTGGTTGGTGCCTGAATTATTGCAAGAAGACGCTTCTCCGGCAAATCTCGCGCGTGCACTGGGCAATTGGATTCGGCACCCTGATGCGGCACGCAATCTGCGGGCGCGATTCGGCGCCATCCACGCGCAGCTCGCCGTTAATAACGGTGAGCGTGTTCGCGATGCGTTGCGCCCTTTTTTGAGACAGCACGCCGACCCCCATGCGTTGCAAGCATCGGCGTCTGCGTCGGCAGCGTTGCCTGCCTAGTGAACCTGGAAACGTGAAAGCGTATCTGCAGATTTGCGGTGTCGATGAAGCCGGTCGTGGGCCACTGGCCGGGGCCGTCTATGCTGCCGCCGTCATTCTCAATCCGGCACGGCCAATTCGCTATCTTGCCGACTCAAAAACGCTATCAGAAAAGAAGCGCATCGCGCTGGACGATGAAATCCGCCAGCATGCGCTGGCATTTTGTGTCGCCAGCGCCAGCGTGTCAGAAATCGACGCGATCAATATCTTGCAGGCCAGTCTGCTGGCGATGAAACGCGCCGTGGAAGGATTGCACACGTCGGCATTGTTGGCATATGAAGTCGTGGTTGATGGTCTGTACGTTCCCAAGGTCGCGTTTCCGTCCCGTGCAGTCGTCGATGGCGACCGGCTCATCGCTGAAATTTCCGCTGCGTCCATTCTTGCCAAAACAGCGCGCGACCGCGAGATGTGTCAGCTCGATATCGTCCACCCGCAATATGGTTTCGCGCAGCACAAAGGATATGGCACCCGCATCCACATGGAAGCGCTGATGTCAGTTGGCCCCTGCGAAATCCACCGTCGAACTTTCGCACCGGTACGCGAAGCCGCACGCCGTCAGCTGCTCGCCGCCACTAGCTAAGCATGCTGTATTCGCGCCGAACGAGAATATTTTACGTAGATCAAGCACTTGTGCGGGCCTCATGGCAGTTCTGTCATGAAACCCGCACCAGTGCTTGCGCTTTCAATTCATGAAAATTATCCGATCTCGTGACAACATGCTCGTGAAGCAACTGATTGCGCTTGCGCACTCTTCGCGGGAACGCAAGAAGGCCGGGTTAACGGTGCTCGACGGCATTCATCTGGTGCGCGCCTACATCGACGCGGTCGGCGAACCAGTTGCTGTGATGATCAGCGAATCCGCACAGGATCGCCTGGAAGTTGTAGAGCTGCTGGGCCGTTGCCAGCATGCCAATCAAAACTTGTTCGCCGATCCCCTGATGGCTGCAGCCTCGTCACTGGATTCCCCGGCGTTCATGATGGCAATCGTTTCTACGCCTGTCCCGCAAGCCATTCCAGCGGACGCAGATGTGGTGCTGGCTCTCGAAGACGTGCAGGACCCCGGCAATGTAGGCTCCATGTTGCGCAGTGCAGCTGCCGCCGGCGCCAAACATATTGCACTCTCCACTACCTGCGCCTTTGCGTGGTCGCCAAAGGTATTGCGCGCGGCACAGGGAGCGCACTTTTCGCTGAACATCAGCGAGGGTTTGGACCTTCTGGATTTCATCGGACGCGTTCAGGGCCAATCGCTGGCGCTGGTGCCGTCTGATGCGCAAGCAAAGTCGTTGTTTGAAACGGACTTGCGCAAACCCACCGTCTTTATCATCGGTAATGAGGGGGCAGGATTGTCCCACCGTCTGGTAGAAGTGGCATCTGATCGCGTCACCATCCCGATGCCCGGAAAGATAGAATCGCTCAATGCGGCTGCTGCCGGTGCGATCTGCCTTTTTGAACTGGTGCGGCAACGTCAAATCGTCAGGCGCTAATTAACGGTACCCATATGAGCAACATCGATCCACCGCAAATGGTTCGCAACTATCGGTTCTATGACCTGGTGATGGTGGGCTTTGTCGCCGTCTATCTCTGCTCGAACCTGATCGGTCCCGCCAAGGCCGCACAAATTGACACGCCGTGGCTGGCGTGGATTGGCATTTCGAATTTCGCTTTTGGCGCCGGCGTGTTGTTCTTCCCGCTCAGCTATGTGTTCGGCGACATTCTCACCGAAGTCTATGGCTATGCGCGTGCGCGCAAAGTCATCTGGGCGGGCTTTGGTGCCATGGCATTTGCCGCGTTGATGGCCACGGTTGTCGTGGCATTGCCACCGGCGCCGGGCTGGCCCAATCAGGCGGCGTATGAGACGGTGTTCGGTCAGACGCCGCGCATTGTCATGGCTTCCATGATCGCGTATTTCTGCGGCGAGTTCGTTAACTCCTTTGTGCTTGCGAAAATGAAGCTGGCCGATGACGGCAAGCGTATGGGTTGGCGCTT
>JBDTPE010000428.1:0-3218 GCA_039932875.1 Betaproteobacteria bacterium
GAGATTCTGGTGCGCCAGGAGGGGACCAAAGTTACAGTGCGCCCGATTGCCGGCACCCGCAAACGCGGCGATACCCTTGAACGCGATCAGGCGCTCGAGGCCGAATTGAAGAGTGACCCCAAGGAATTGGCCGAACATCTGATGCTGATCGATCTTGGCCGCAATGACATCGGCCGCATCGCGAAAACCGGCAGTGTAAAAGTAACCGAGCAAATGGTGGTCGAGCGCTATTCTCATGTGATGCATCTGGTGTCGAATGTTGATGGTGAAATTCGCGATGATGTCGGGCCGATCGATTTGCTGCGAGCGACATTCCCGGCAGGAACGGTGGCGGGCACACCCAAGGTGCGGGCGATGGAAATCATCGACGAACTCGAGCCTAGCAAGCGGGGCGTGTACGCAGGCGCGGCGGGCTATCTTGGCTTCAATGGCAATATGGATTTGGCGATTGCGATTCGCACCGGCGTGGTGAAAGACGGCACGCTCTATGTGCAAGCGGCAGCAGGCATCGTTGCTGACTCTGTCGCTGAGCTGGAATGGCAGGAAACCGAAAACAAGGCACGCGCCCTGTTGCGTGCGGCGGAAATGGTGTCGTCTGGCATCGACACCAACCCATCGTGAGGAGAGAAAAATGCTGCTCATGATCGATAACTACGATAGCTTTACATTCAACCTGGTCCAATACTTTGGCGAGTTGGGCGAAGACGTCGTTGTAAAACGCAACGATGAAATCTCGCTGTTCGATATTGAAAAACTCTCACCAGCGCGGATCGTCATTTCACCCGGGCCATGCACGCCAACAGAGGCGGGCATCTCGGTACCCACAGTCGAGAAATTTGCGGGGAAAATCCCGATCCTCGGCGTGTGTCTCGGTCACCAAAGCATCGGCCAGGCGTTCGGTGGCCGGGTTGTACACGCCAAGACGCTGATGCACGGAAAGACTTCGCAGATGACGCACACAGGCGTTGGCGTCTTTGCTGAATTACCCTCGCCATATCGCATCACGCGCTATCACTCGCTGGTGATCGAACGTGAAACCTGTCCCAATTGTCTGGAGGTCACCGCCTGGACAGATGATGGCGAGATCATGGGTATTCGGCACAAGACGCTTGCCGTCGAGGGTGTGCAATTTCATCCGGAATCGATCATGACTGAACACGGTCATGCGTTATTAAAAAATTTTCTAAGCTTGAAAGTTTGACTATGTTTACACCACAAGAAGCAATCAGCCGTCTCTCCGACAAGCGCGAGATATTTTTTGATGAAATGGTCGATTTGTTCCGCCAAGTGATGGAAGGTAAGGTCACACCGGTGCAACTTGCAGCCATTCTCATGGGGCTGCATGTCAAGTCCGAGACCGTTTCGGAAATCGCCGCTGCGGCGAAAGTCATGCGCGAATTCTCGACCAAGGTGGACGTTAGTGATCTGCCGAATCTGGTGGACACTTGCGGCACCGGTGGCGACAAGGCGCACACATTCAATATATCCACTGCAGCAGCTTTTGTCGCCGCTGCAGCCGGCGCTAAAGTTGCCAAGCACGGCGGGCGCTCGGTTTCATCGCAGTCGGGCAGCGCAGATGTGTTGGAGGCGCTGGGCGTGAATGTGAATTTATCGCCGGAGCAAGTAGCAGAATCGATCAGACAGATTGGCGTGGGATTCATGTTCGCGCCCGCTCATCATCCGGCAATGAAGTATGCAGCCCCAATCAGAAAAGAACTGGGGATGCGTACCATCCTCAATATTCTTGGCCCCCTGACTAATCCGGCGGGTGCGCCCAATCAGGTGATGGGTGTGTTTCACAGTGATCTTGTGGGCATCCAGGCGCGCGTGCTCAAAGAGCTTGGGTCAAAGCATGTGATGGTGGTCCATGGTGAAGATGGGCTTGATGAGATTACGTTGTCCGGGTCCACGCTGGTGGCAGAGTTGAAGCACGGATTTGTCACTGAGTTCAAAATTGAACCCAAACAGTTTGGGCTGGACAATGCTCCTATCGAGGCAATCAAAGCGCGCGACAAGGACGCTTCGAAACAGATGGTGCTCTCGGTGTTGCACAATGAGCCTGGACCCGCCAAGGACATTGTCATGCTAAATGCCGGCGCTGCAATTTATGTTGCAGGCGTCGCGAATGACCTGTGGGCTGGTGTAACGAAAGCGCGAGAGATGATCGAAACCGGCAAGGCCAAGGCGAAGTTGGATGCCTTGGTGAAGTTCACGTCAGCGCAATTAAATTAATGGTTCAAGGTTGATCGACCATTCAGAAAGGCAGCTTCAAACGCATGTCAGACATTCTTAAGCGTATTCTCGCGACCAAGCATAAGGAGGTTGCAGAAGCCAAGCGCAAGCTGCCGCTAGCCGAGATCGAAGCGCGAGCCCGCAGTATGCCAGCCGCACGCGATTTCACTGGCGCGATACGCGCCAAGCTAGCGGCCGGCAAATTGGCTGTGATCGCGGAAATTAAGAAAGCCAGCCCGAGCGCTGGGACATTCCGCGCGGGTCTTGCTGGCGATGCCGCTTCGTTTGAACCTGCCCGCTTTGCAAGAAGTTATGAGCAGCACGGCGCAGCCTGTCTTTCCGTTCTTACCGACAAGGATTATTTTCAGGGATCGATTGATGACTTGATCACCGCGCGGGCGGCGTGCAGCCTGCCGGTGCTGCGTAAGGACTTCATCGTCGATGCCTATCAGATTCTGGAATCGCGAGCGATGGGTGCAGATGCGGTGCTGTTCATCATGGGCGCTGCACCGATCAGTCAGTTCATTGAATGGGAGTTATTGGCGCAATCGCTAGGCCTCAGTGTGCTGGCTGAATCGCATCACGCTGCCGAGCTTGATCAGGCGTTGATGCTTAAAACACCGCTAATTGGTGTTAACAACCGTGATCTCACGCGATTTACCACCGATGTGGAGAATTCGCTAATGCTTCAGCCTCGAATTCCCCCCGGCAAGATACTGGTTACTGAAAGTGGCATTGTGGACGCGGCAGTGGTTGCCAAAATGTCGGACGCGGGAATTGGGGCCTACCTTGTAGGTGGCGCGTTCATGACGTCGACTGATCCGGGGCGGGCCATCGCGGAATTGTTTGGAAACAGCGTTTTGTGAGTTTGCCGCCAGATCAAGCTGTGAAATGGAAAATTTCCCCCTGTTGCGAAAACGCAACATAGCGCAGTTGATGAGGTTAATTTCACTCTGAGTACTTGAGCAAGCAAGGTAAATTTGGCA
>JBDTPE010000429.1:0-3211 GCA_039932875.1 Betaproteobacteria bacterium
GGCAACCCATGATGCGATTTGAACCAGATACGGTCGGTGTCTACGACGCTGATTATCGCGATAGGTACGTTGAAGCGGCGTGCTGCCAGAGCGGTTATGCGATCAAAAGCGCCGTCTGGCGGCGTATCGAGGATGTCGTAACGCCGTACCGCCAGCATCCGCTGGGGCTCATTGATTGGAATGATGGCGTTCATCTAGTCCTCTTCGCCCGCAGGGCGTGCAGACTAAGCCAGCCGGGCAAACTATTTCAAGCCGCGACTGCGCCCCCTTAGCTGGCCGCAGGGATCATGCATCCAGAACCTCTTAGGGGCACTCTCTGCTACCGCTCCCATACACTGCCCGGCTATACGGACGGTTCCGTACAATTGGCATCACCCGTTGATCAGGAGTGGATTGGTGAACTTGCGGGAAATAGTCGTCCGATTTGGGGCGATCCAAAATGCGCATAGCGAAAGGTCGCTTTTGGCGCAAAGCGGACTTCGGGCAGATTGGGATGAATGTCCGCTTTGACCCAAAGCGGACAATTGGTAACAGCGGCATTACCCGTTCCATCGAAACACGCTCTCCAACGGGGCGCCAAACACGATGGTGACACGAAACGCTTTTTCGAGAGAAGATGAATACTTGCTCTGCTCGATGACGGCTATATATGCAGCAGTGGGCACCTTTCAGTTTGTAGGCGCCCACTGTGTCTGCATGCTGGATACTGGAGCGAGACGCAGTGAAATCCGACGGCTACACTTCACGAAATTGAAGCGTCAATCGCCATTCAAAACGAAGGTTTCGAGAATCTTGTTCGAGGTTCTTCAGTGACTATGGATGAGGTGCTCGAACACGCTCCCTTTAACTGGTATATCGAAGCGCAAGAGGCTCTTAAGATGGATTTGGTAAGGGCGGTTCTTTAAATTTCCTCGGTCGGCAGTGCCTTCTGAATGAGATTCAAGCGCTTTGCCAAATCGGTTCGGCTTTAGGGGTTGGGAACTTTTTGGGAACTTGTTGCTTATTGGGGCAAGTATTTGCTGTCTCCATTTTCAGCCATCCCTTGTTTATTGAGGAAAACCCCATGAAACCTCTCGCAATTCTGGGCATAGTATTGATGCTTGCCGGTATTGGCGGCTTAGTTTTTAAGACCTTCCATTGGACTGAGACTGAAAAGGTCGTCGATGTAGGTCCGATCCAAGTCAACGCTGAGAAAGATCACAGCGTTTGGATACCGACCGCTGCAAGTATTGCGGCACTGGTTGCTGGTCTGAGCCTTGTAGTGGTTGGCCGCCGCAGCGCTTAACGCCCATAACACCGTAAAAACAGGAACATCACATGGCGAAGAAATCCACCGGACTTGCTGGACGCGTCGCAGCACTTGAGAAGATGTTTTTTGCGCTGTTCTCGACGGCCAAACCTGTCAAAGCCAAGAAGAAGTCGAAGCGCAAGAAAGCATCTACCAAGAAGAAGGCTCGCAAAAGCTCATAGGTCAAGACGTGGCGGCTATCGGCCTTGCGACCGTCGAGGCGCAGCGCGACGCACGCAATGGATTAGATGCGACCGTTAGTGCGGAGGGAAAGGACGGTACCAGCCGACATGTTTGGCCCTGAAGCCTAATGAAGTCAGTGCTCCTATAACGTGAGCACCTTTTCGAGGTTGGATGTAGGGAACCAGTCAATTTTATTGAATAGCTGGCCCTAATTCGATAGCTTTTGATTCGGGGGGCACGTGAGAAATCTAACTACGGATAGGAACCGCGAGATATTTTCCGCCCATGCGGACGGATCGACCGTGGGTCAGCTTGCCGAAATCTACGATCTTGCTGCGGCCACGATTTCGGCAATCCTCGTCTCTGAGAAGCATAAGCTCGCGGTCAGCGTCGATGATTTCTACCGCCACAATCGCAAACCCGCTGCACAGTGATATTGGGACTTAGTCTTGCTTCGCGAGACGAAGTGCCCGCTTGGCGCGAGTGCTAACTAGACCTTCAGATGTCGCGGGAATAAAACGGCACATCATCTGCCAAGTTGCGTTAAATGTCCGATATCGCACCCAACCTTCGATGCTATGATATTCGCCTCATAACTGTCGAAGGGCGGTCATTGCTGTTCGTCGCTACCGTCGAGTCGGATTGGGATGCGATAGAGCGCGCAAAAGACCTGATGCTGCGCCACATATGCGATACCGCCGAAGTCTGGGATGGCATGAAATTGATCCGACGGCTGTAGGACCGACGGTGCAGTATTGAACCGAGGAACGCTTTAGGTTCATCCGGCTTATTGATGCGAGCGGGCGCCCGTAAATTCCCAGCCCCCACGCCCACGCGGGTGTCCGCTCACCTCTCGCCACAGTAAGCAGAGCGATAAACCGGGTGGATTGGGTCCCACGAACGTGCGTTATTGCACCAACAACCGACAGCGATGAAACTGAAATTCAGGCGGCAGGCGTCTCAGGCGGTGGTGACTTTGGCGCGGTTAGCCGCGTCCAAAGTGAGGGCTTGATTGTCTGGCCGGGAGCGGGAGGAGCACCTTTTTGGCGTAAAGTGCTCATAACCTCTTCTAGCAGCGTCGCAATCGCCATAGCGCTTAGGGGGCCGAATTTCCGGGACCGGCGCAGTAAAATAGATACGCCGGTTAGGGCAACGGCTAAAAGAGCTGCTTTACGCATAGGGCACTAACCTTGTTAAGTGGCTAGTGAACAACGCGGTCGTGGACAAATGTTCGCGCGAGCGTAGAGAACTGGTTGGAATATCGCATCCCGCGAGCGTCCAGTTAGAGCGGAGTGCGGCGAATGCCCGAAGGGTCGAACACAGCATATGCGACCTTCATCGAAGATTGCCGCCAAGAGCGCGCCCATCTGTTTGGTTTGATTGAAGCGCTGGAAGGCAATCGGATTGCACCGGGTTCGCCAATCACTATTCCCGGCCCGCTAATCGCGCTCACGCATTCGACGTTGGTGGCGTTCCAAAACGCGGTTACGGAATTGAATGCGCTGATTGACGCTTACGACGCGAGCATTAAGACCTGACGCGTGATGTCTCGCTAATTTCAGCGGGCATTTTTGAATCATAAAATCTGAACACCGAAATGTAGAATTTGAAGGGCCACCGGGGGCTGGGTTCCCGACATCGCGGCGAAACTCCAATTTCAATGTGGCGCGGAGACGCTCGAAAGGGCCCGCGCCTTTGCCTTCCACGGTTACCGGCATGGCCGGATTTAACTGGGCGAAC
>JBDTPE010000430.1:0-3208 GCA_039932875.1 Betaproteobacteria bacterium
AAAGCATCGATGATCTGGTCGCCATCGAAATTGCCGGTCTTGCCAAAAACTGTCTTATTGCCATAGTCGTGAATGCCACGACGAAACATAAATTCGCCAGACTCGCGATCCACGCTGAAGCCGGTGAAGGCGCGTGCTGCCTCTTTGATGTCGCGCTCTGTGTAATTTCCTTCGCCAAGCGTGAATAGCTCCATAACTTCACGCGCAAAATTTTCGTTTGGCTGCTCTTTCCGGCTATTGGCGCCGTCCAGGTAAACCAGCATCGCCGGGTCGCGCGCTATCTGTCGCAACATTACTCCAAAATTGCCAAGTGCCTGCTGGCGCAGCATGACGTTCTGACGGTAAATCAGCGGCGTGAATCGCACTTTTTGCTGACTGGTCGCGAAGTGATTATGCCAAAAGAGAGTCATTTTTTCGGCTAGTGGCGACGGTGTTGTGAGCATTTCCCTGAACCACCATTCACGCAGTTCAAACGCATGCTCTACATTGCGCCGTTGCTCCACCTGGCGTTCTTCGCGCGACATCGCCTGTAACTTTGCGGGCGCGATTGGCTTGTCGTTGACCCAGGCTGGCGGCGGGGTAACGGCCACACTCGACTTCACAGCTGTTTTAACAATTTTCTCAGCGGCTTCGTTGCGCGAGAGCTCTGCATATGCACGAATGTCATCGTTGGCGGCGGCGAATCCAGTGCGTCCAAGCAAATGCCGTGCGCCATCGAGTCCAATGGCTGCAGTCTGCGCCAGCGTTGCGGTTGCGAAACATATCGAGATTGCAACCAAAAAAATGCGCTTAATCATCATGTGGACCCCTAAAATCCTACTTGGCCGCGAAAATATCATTTGCGTCCAGTCTCGCTTCAAAGCCGCCCTTTTCAAGCCAGTGACGTGCCAACGCATCTTGCTTGAGTGTAGCGTTCCAGAAGGCAAGCGTGCCGGCCATCACGTCCAATTGAATCTCCTTGTCGCGCGCCGTTTCCGGCCTGCGCGGGCCGAAGCCATGTCCACCAAAGACCATGTGGTCGCCAGCGTCAAAAACGGCCAGGTATTTTTGCCCTGCGGACATGTATTCAAACGGAAGACGGCGCTGTTCAGGCCGGGTGCCATCGCCGAGGATGCTGCCGTCCGCGGTACCGGTGATAAAGAAAAATGGCAACTTGATTTCGCCAAATTGGCGTGCCAATGCATTTTGATTGCGCGCATTGGGGCTGAATGCAATTGCCGCGCCAATACGTGAATCCAGACCTTTGATTGCGATATCAAACGGCGATTTTTGCCCCGCTACTGCGAGCGTCGTTTGTGCACCAAACGAATGCCCTGACATACCGATGCGCTTCGGATCGGCATTCACAAATGCAGTTTCGTGTGCCTCGGTGCGACGGATGATCTCGTCAATTACAAAGTGAATGTCTTCGATACGCAAGGTCAGGTTTGCGAGCGTCATCCCCGCCTTCATCTTGCTTGCGATCTCGCGCAGTGGCGCGCCTTTCCACAAGGATTCATCGCTCCCGACATGCTGCAAGGCGATCACGACATAGCCATGACTGGCCCAGTGTTCGGCCCAGCGTTTGCCGCCTTCACGACTGCCGCCGAGACCGTGTGAAAAAAGTATCACCGGAAACGATGGAGCCGGCTTCGCAGTCGAACTTGTCGTCGGAAAATAGAGTTTCACCGGTATGTCGCGCCTCCGGACTGCATCGCGCCAGGTCGCGAGCGATAGATCTACTTTGTAAGCGCCTGCCGCACTGAAATCGAATGTCGCCGACGGCGCAGTATCGGCGATTGCGCGATGCGAAATGACAAAGGCCAAAAGACATGAAATGGCAACGACGGCAAGGTACTTCAGTCCCAGCTTTAAATGTCGTCTCATGTCGATTGGCCCGTCACGCAATAACTAAAGGTTGACTCACAAAGCGCTATCCACCTGGGCTGCGTTGCACTACTTGCCTCTATTTGCCGCACGCTTTTCGTGAAAAGCCTTCATCTCTTCTTTGGTAATGAAGCCATCCTTGTTGGTATCGATCTCGTCGAAATGCTTGGCGAGGCGTGGCAATGCTGCTGCCTCAGCGCGGCTGAGCTTGCCATCACCGTCTTTATCTTGTGCCCAAATGCGTTCTTGCATTTTTGCGGCCCTATCGCCGTGATTTCCTTTCGGTGGCTCCGGCGGGGTTTGTGCAAAAGCGGCAGATGCGCCGAAGCCTGCGATGAGCAGTACGGTTGCGAGTTTGATGTTTACGTTTTTCATTGCGTTCTCCATTGGGTTAAATTGAACCTGTTTAATCTGCGCCTGCATTTTTGATTCTCTGCAACGCATCAGCATGCACAGGTTACCCAATAGAACGTCGAATGTCCGCTTCGGTTACCTCGGCTTGGTAACTGCATGTAACGTCGGTCTCTAAGGTGAGTTTCTCCCTATAGAGAACGGCGAATTTGATAACATTTACTTACAACTGCCGATGTTGTTTTTGCGCGACCGCTATACCCACGCACTATGATGCTCTCATGACCAATACCACTTCCCAAGCGCCCGCTCACGCAGCACCACGCCATCGAATACTCGTCGTCGACGATGATTTGCGCCTGCGCGATTTACTGAAACGCTACCTTACCGAGCAAGGCTTTGCAGCAGACACTGTCCCTGACGGGGTGGCATTGGATCGAGCGTTTACGCGCAACCGCTACGACTTGGTCGTGCTGGACGTCATGCTGCCGAATGAGGATGGCTTTGCAATTTGCCAGCGGCTACGCGCGTCTGGTGCGGCTGAGGCGGATATTCCCATCATCATGCTGACCGCAAAGGGTGATGATATCGATCGTATCGGCGGCCTGGAGATTGGTGCAGACGATTATATTTCCAAGCCGTTCAACCCGCGAGAGCTGGTAGCCCGCATCAACGCCATTTTGCGCAGGCAGGCGCCGCTGCCAACGCCTGGCGCGCCCGCAGAGACAGACACCGTCATCGCATTTGGTCCGTTCACCCTTAACCTCGGTACGCGCGCACTGTCTCGCGACGACGAAGCGCTTGCCATGACGACCGGCGAATTTGGCTTGCTCAAAGTCCTGGTCGAGCACGCTCGAGTGCCGCTTTCCCGCGACAAACTTACCGAACTCGCACGCGGACGCGAACACGACACTTTTGATCGCGCTATTGACGTACAGGTCTCGCGCCTACGCAAATTGCTTGGCGAAGACCCGTCCAATCCGCGCTATGT
>JBDTPE010000431.1:0-3204 GCA_039932875.1 Betaproteobacteria bacterium
GATCCGGAAAGTCGCTGGGACCCTGACCGCAGATGCCGACGTACTTGTTCTGCTGGCGGCAGGCGGCAATGGCCAAGTGCAGCATGCGTTTTACCGCTTCGTCGCGCTCATCGAACCCGTCCATCACCAAACCGGAATCGCGGTCAAGTGCGAGGGTGAGCTGCGTCATGTCGTTGGAGCCGATCGAAAAGCCGTCGAAGCGCTTGAGGAATTCATCGGCGAGAATGGCATTTGACGGAATCTCGCACATCATCACAATGCGCAAGCCATTCTTGCCGCGCTCCAGGCCAAAACCCTTCATGATCTCCAGCACTGCATCGGCTTCCTTGAGCGTGCGCACGAACGGCACCATCAATTCGACGTTGGCCAGCCCCATGGTGTCACGCACCATTTTCATAGCTTCGCATTCGAGCTTGAAACAATCGCGAAATGAGGTGGCGATGTAGCGGGACGCACCACGGAAACCCAGCATCGGGTTTTCTTCCGTCGGCTCGTAACGCGGGCCGCCGATCAGATTGCGGTATTCATTGGATTTGAAATCGGACAGGCGAACAATGACTTTCTTGGGCCAGAAAGCGGCGCCAATAGTCGCCACACCTTCTACCATTTTCTTCACATAGAAATCGACCGGGTTGTCGTAGCCGCGTGAACGCTTGGCTACCTGCTCCTTCAAGTCCTTCGGCAGGCGCTCGTATTCGAGGCAGGCCTTGGGATGGACGCCGATGGTGTTGGAGATGATGAACTCCAAGCGCGCAAGTCCGACGCCGTCGTTGGGCAATTGCGCGAAATCGAACGCCAGTTCCGGGTTACCGACATTCATGGAAATTTTTACCGGTATGGCCGGCATATTGTCCAGAGCGACAGTCTGTACTTCATAGCCAACTTTGCCGCGGTAAATGTTGCCGGTGTCGCCTTCACAACAACTCACCGTCAGCTCTTCGCCTTCATTCACTACCTCGGTCGCGTTCTCGCAACCGACGACTGCGGGAACGCCGAGTTCCCGGGCAATGATTGCGGCGTGGCAGGTACGGCCACCGCGATTGGTGACGATGGCGGCGGCGCGCTTCATGACTGGTTCCCAATTCGGGTCGGTCATGTCGGTCACGATCACGTCGCCGTCCTGGAACAAACCGATCTCGGAAACATCCTTGATGACGCGTGCCGGCCCGTGGCCGACCTTGCTGCCGATTGCACGGCCTTCGGCAATCTTGTTGCCGGTAGCGGTCATGCGATAACGGGTAAGCGAATCGGTTTTCGACTCTTGCGAACGCACCGTTTCTGGTCGCGCCTGCAGGATGTAGAGCTTGCCATCGCCGCCGTCGCGACCCCATTCGATATCCATCGGGCAGCCGTAATGCGCTTCGATAGCCACTGCATATTTCGCGAGTTCTTCCACCTCTGCATCGGTGAGCGAAAAACGCTCGCGCTCGGCCGGTGCGACGGGTTTGGTTTCGACAGATTTGCCGGCTGATTCTGCCGCGCCGAAAATCATCTTTTCGGCTTTGGATCCTAGTCCGCGACGCAACACTGCTGGTTTACCGTTCTTCAGGCACAGTTTCGAGACGTAAAATTCGTCCGGGTTGACGGCACCCTGCACCACCATTTCTCCCAAGCCATAACTTGAGGTAATGAATACGACATCTCTGAAACCTGACTCGGTGTCCAGCGTGAACATCACGCCGGCGGCGCCGGTATCCGAGCGGACCATACGTTGCACACCAGCGCTCAAAGCAACTTCGGCGTGCGTAAAGCCCTGGTGGACACGATAGGAGATGGCGCGATCGTTATAGAGCGAGGCGAACACGTGCTTGGTCGCTTCGAGCACATTGTCGATTCCGCGGATATTCAGGAAAGTCTCTTGCTGACCAGCAAAAGAGGCATCCGGCAGATCTTCTGCCGTGGCTGACGAGCGGACCGCAAACGAGGCCTCAGGGTCGTTTTTGGTCAAATTGGCGTAGGCGTCACGAATCTGCTGCTCCAGCGCGGGCTGAAAAGGCGCGTTAAAAATGAGCTCTCGCACCAGCTTGCCGGTGGTAGCCAGTGCTGACAGGTCCTCCACATTCAGTGCGGCGACAACCGCATTAATCTTTGCGGTGAGATTGTTGTGGTCGAGAAAATTGCGAAACGCTTCAGCTGTGGTCGCAAAACCGCCCGGTACCCGCACGCCGGCCTGAGCAAGCTGGCTGATCAGCTCACCTAGCGAAGAGTTCTTGCCGCCAACGGAGGCAACGTCATGCTTACGGAGCGCAGAAAGAGGCAATACCAAGGGCAAAACGGGGGGGCTGGACATGGTGGCTGGCTCGAAGTTGGGAGCGGACGTGGTCGCGAAAATGTTGCAGTGCAGAATAAGGATAGAATTATAGCCGACCCATCCTGTCTTTTGCCCTCAACACCAGCTTTGAAAGCATCTCCACCGAGAACCATCATGCCTGACCGTCGCACCGCTTTTTTTATCTCCGACCGCACTGGAATCACCGTTGAAATGCTCGGCAATTCCCTGCTGACGCAGTTTGATGTCGTTGAGTTCCGCCGCATCACCCTTCCCTTCATTGATAATCTTGAAAAAGCGCGAGACGCACTCAATCAGATCAAGGCGGCGCACGAGGAATCCGGTATGCGCCCGTTAGTGTTCACTTCGCTGATGGCCGACGACCTGCGCGAAGAAATCGCCAAAGCCGACGCAATGGTGCTGGACATGTTTGAACGTTTTATCGTGCCGATGGAAGCGGAATTGCGCGTCAAGTCGGCACACGCCGTAGGCCGTAGTCACTCCGCCGGCAATTTCGCGGACTATAACCAGCGTATTGAAGCGGTCAATTACACAATGGCGCACGATGACGGCGTTACCAACCGCAATCTGGACCAGGCCGACTTGATTCTGGTGGGTGTGTCGCGCAGCGGAAAGACGCCGACATGCCTGTATTTAGCGCTTCAATTCGGCATCAAGGCCGCCAACTACCCGTTAATTCCAGAGGATTTGGAAAAGTTGAAGCTGCCGCCCGCGCTGCAGCAACTCAAACACAAAGTCTGGGGACTCACGATCGTGCCGGAGCGTCTGCAGCAGATCCGCCAGGAACGCAAACCCGACAGCAAGTACGCGGCGCTGGAAAACTGCAAATGGGAAGTCAACACCGCTGAAATCTTGATGAACAACGCGGGTATTTCGTTCCTGAATTCAACGACAAAAAGTATCGAAGAGCTGGC
>JBDTPE010000432.1:0-3195 GCA_039932875.1 Betaproteobacteria bacterium
CGCGAATTTTTTGCCGCCAGCTTGAAGCGCGGCGCCTTGCTTCGGCCCATCGGCAACAGCGTTTATTTCATGCCGCCGTACATTATCGAAGACGATGAATTCAAGTGGCTGGTGGAACAAACCATCGCTACCCTCAACGAGGTTTGCCTGTAATGAGATTAAAGACTTTGCTGCTCGCAATGAGTACCTGTGTGTCGGCGTTGGTTTCGCAGGTCAACGCAGAGGCGCTACCGCCGACCGTAGCCGAGGCGCTGGCCAAGGTAAAAGTGCCGCAGGAAAATGTCGCGATCATCGTCAAGGAAGTCGGCGCCAAAGACGCTGTACTTGCACTCAATCCGACCAAGCCAATGAATCCGGCCTCGGTCGTCAAACTGGTCACCACCTATGCCGGTCTCGAATTGCTGGGCCCGACGTACACCTGGAAAACCGAAGTGTTCAGCAACGGTGATATGTTCGGGAGTGCCTTGCGCGGCGACCTCGTTATTAAGGGCTCGGGCGACCCGAAGCTGACCAGCGAACGCTTCGCTGCGTTGATCAGGCGGCTGCGCGACCGCGGAATCGATGACATCCAGGGCGACCTGATTCTCGACCGTTCGTCTTTTGAAAGCGTCGCCCAGGATGATGCTGCATTCGACGGTGAAGCTCTACGCGCGTACAACGTTGGCCCCGATGCGTTGCTGCTCAATTTCAAAACGGTACGCTTCTTCTTTGCACCCTCCCTGGACAACAAGACGGTCTCCATTTCGCCCGACGTAAAGCCAGCACAACTCGAAATCAGCAATCGCGTGAAACTGGTCGACGGCCCCTGCGGTGAATTGCGCGAACACATTCTGCTCGATGTGCAGGAAATCAAACCCACGCGCGTGAAGGTATCGTTCACCGGTAGTTTCTCGCGCAGTTGCGGCGAGCGGGTGTGGAATATCTCGTTACTTGATCACCCCCGCTTTGTCGGCGGCGTATTTGCAGCTCTCTGGCGCGCAAGCGGCGGCAAATGGGAAGGTTCGGTAAAGTTGGCACCCACGCCCGCCAAAGCCAAACTGATTGCTTCCACCGAATCGCCACCGCTCGCGGACGTGGTGCGGGACATCAACAAGTTTTCCAACAACGTCATGGCGCGACAGCTATTTCTCACGCTTTCTGCTGAAGCCTGGGTGGGCAACATCAAGGAACCGGGCAATGCCAGCCGTTCGGTGCAGATCATCAAGGAATGGCTGGCCAAGAAAAACATCGCCGCACCTGAACTGGTGCTTGAAAATGGTTCTGGGCTCTCTCGTAACGAGCGCATCAGCGCAACAACGCTTGCGCAAATACTCGATGCCGCGTTTCGCTCCAGCGTGATGCCAGAATTCATGTCGTCGATGCCTCTGCTCGGACTCGACGGCACACTGCGCCGTCGCAACAAAGGCGAGAGCATTGCAGGGCAGGCGCATGTTAAGACCGGCACGCTTAACGATGCACGTGCCATCGCCGGCTATGTGCTCGACCAGAATGGCAAGCGCTGGATTGTCATCATGATCGCCAATCATGCCAACGCCGTACACACGCAGGCGGCGCAGGACGCCTTGCTTGCTTGGGTTTATTCGCGACCGTCATAGCGCAAATACAAAAGTAAGGCACAGTCACACATCGTCCAGCGCTATAATAAATCTCAATCCCGTCGCGCTTTCGCGCGCATTGATTGCACTTTTCACCCAAGCCCGCACACTTGAATCCGGCTCTCGCCACTCTGCTTAAAGCGCTGAAAGCGTTTCGCTTCAGACCGCGCCTGATGGCGCACATGAAGACGTACAGCAAAGACGATTTTGTCAAGGACCTTGCCTCCGGTCTGACGGTGGGTGTCGTCGCGTTGCCGCTGGCCATGGCATTCGGTATCGCTTCGGGCGTGCGCCCGGAGCAGGGCATCGTCACGGCAATCGTTGCGGGCTTCCTGATCTCCGCGTTGGGCGGATCGCGCGTACAGATTGGTGGCCCCGCTGGCGCATTCGTCGCATTGCTATACGGTATCGTCGAGCAATACGGTGTCGCCAATCTTCTCATTGCCACCATGATGGCGGGTGTGTTGCTTTTCGCCATGGGCGCATTCAGGATGGGCAGTCTGGTGCGCTTCATCCCGATTTCGATCGTGATCGGTTTCACGGCTGGTATTGCGATCATTATCGGCGTCTCACAGGTGAAGGATTTCTTTGGCCTGGATATCCCCAAGCCACCGTCAAATTTCTTCTCGCTGATTTCGATCATTTCCGCGCGCATTCACACCATCAACTGGATGGCGTTGGTCATCGGTGCGTCGTCGTTGCTGCTTATCGTGTTGTGGCCGGTGTCTTATCGTCCGCAGCCAAAACCGTGGGCGCGCGTCATGTCCAAGCTGCCGTCGACCATCGTGGTGCTCATCTGCTGGTCGCTGGCGGTGTGGTTGTTCAATTTGCACGTGGAAACCATCGGTAGCAAGTTTGGCGAATTGCCGCGCGGCCTGCCGATGCCGCATTTTCCGGCGTTCGATTGGGATACCGCGCGCAACCTGGTCGCGCCGACGATAGCCATCGCGCTGCTTTGCGCCATCGAATCGCTACTTTGCGCACGCGTAGCCGACGGCATCATCAACGACCGTCACGACCCCAATCAGGAATTGATGGCGCAAGGCGTGGCGAATTTCTTCACGCCGTTTTTCGGCGGCATCGTCGCCACTGGCACCATCGCCCGCACGGTGACCAATATCCGTTCCGGTGCACGCTCGCCGGTCGCTGGCATCGTGCATGCCATTACGCTTCTTCTGGTAGTTGTTGTCGCCGCGCCGCTCGCTGGATACATTCCGCTGGCGGCACTTGCTGCCATTCTGCTGTGGGTCGCCTACAGCATGGCGGAGTGGAGTGAGTTTGCGAAGCTCAAACAATTCTCGATGTTCTACCGCATCACGATGTTGTCGACTTTTTTCCTCACTGTGGT
Organism: Betaproteobacteria bacterium; assembly: GCA_039932875.1. Lineage (GTDB taxonomy): Bacteria > Pseudomonadota > Gammaproteobacteria > Burkholderiales > Usitatibacteraceae > UKL13-2. Next base: position 2,944 of record JBDTPE010000432.1, read on the forward strand.
GTTCGATTTGGTTGTTGCGGTACAGGTCGGCCTGATTCTGGCCAGCTTGTTCTTCATCTATCGCATGTCTTCGCTCACGCGCGTCGATGTTATCGACCTGCCGTCCAATCAAGCGCAACTTCCGGATGGACGCGTAGTTGGCGCAGTGCGAATTTTTGGCTCGCTGTTTTTTGGTTCCGTGACCAAACTCGAATCGCTGCTCGACCCCGCCGGAAAACTGCCGGATGTGCTGATCGTGGAAATGCATCAGAC
>JBDTPE010000433.1:0-3194 GCA_039932875.1 Betaproteobacteria bacterium
TTGAGCGTGAAGTATTCAATGTTCAGTCTGGATTTGACTGGGGTCAGTTGCGTGCGGCCGGGAATGCGCTTTCCTTGTTCGCCACACAGCGCTTGCTGGAATTGCGTATCCCCACCGGCAAGCCGGGCAAGGAGGGATCGGACGCGATCAGCCAATATTGCGAGCGATTGCCTGAAGACACTGTGACACTGGTATTGCTGCCGGAGATCGACTGGCAGGGCAAGCAGGCGAAATGGTTCTTGGCGCTGGAAGCAAAGGCGACCATGATCGAGGCCGCACCCATCGACCGTTCGCGTTTGCCGCATTGGCTGAAGGGCCGGTTGGCGAGACAGCAGCAAACGGTGTCCGACGAGGGTCTGGAATTTCTAGCCGACCGGGTTGAGGGCAACCTCCTTGCCGCGCAACAGGAAATCAGGAAGCTTGCGTTGCTGTGTCCGCCCGGTGAAATCTCGCTAAGTCTGCTGGAAGATAGCGTTGCAAATGTGTCACGTTTCAACCCATTTCAATTGGTTGCTGCTATTCACGAGGGCAATATGCTACGCATTCAGCGCATGCTTGATGGCTTAAAGGCGGAAGGCGAAGCGCCGCCGCTTATTCTGTGGGTGCTGACCAATGAAATCCGTACGCTGGCGCGAGTCAAAGGCGTGACGCGGTCGGGCCGTTCCCCACATCCTTCCAAGGCGCGCGAGATGGAGCGCATTGCGCGCCGCCACAATGCCAAATCGATTCAGGCTTTACTGTTGCAGGCGGCTGAAATCGACCGCATGATCAAAGGGCTCAATCAAAACGATCCGTGGGACGCGCTGACTGCCCTTGCGGGTGGACTCGCCGGAACCAACCTGATGCAGGCAGCATAGATGAACATGCGGATCAATGAGATGACGGAAGGTGTCGTTGCGTACATGCGTGTGCTGGGCGTGGCTGCGCAGGAGGCTGCACGGGTGCTCGCGCGCGCCGGGACTGCCGAGAAAAATCGGGCATTGCTTGCCGCTGCCGATGAACTTGAACGCAATACCGTCGCGATTATTGCAGCCAATACCACCGACGTCGCACATGCGCGCGACGCAGGCAACGACAGCGCTTTCGTCGACCGACTGACGCTCACCGAAAAATCCATATTCTCCATGGCAGCTGGGCTGCGCGAGGTAGCTGCACTCGCCGATCCGGTCGGTGAAATCAGCGATCTCAATTTCCGCCCCTCAGGAATTCAGGTCGGGCGAATGCGCGTACCGCTGGGCGTGATCGGGATGATTTACGAATCACGTCCCAATGTGACGGCAGATGCGGCGGCGCTGTGCTTGAAATCGGGCAATGCCTGCATATTGCGCGGCGGCTCGGAGGCGCTGGAATCGAATCGCGCCATTCACCTGTGCCTTGCGAAAGGATTGCACGCCGCGGGTTTGCCGGTGGCCAGTGTGCAACTGATCAATACCACCGATCGCGCCGCGGTCGGCGAAATGCTTGGGATGAAGGGCGTGATCGACGTGATCATTCCGCGTGGCGGGAAAAGCCTTACTGCGCGCATTGCGGATGAGTCGCGCGTGCCGGTCATCAAACATCTCGATGGCATTTGCCATGTCTATATCGACGACAAGGCCGACATCGACAAGGCAGTGCGTATTGCCGACAACGCCAAGACCCAGCGCTATTCGCCATGCAATACCATGGAGACCCTGTTGGTGGCAGCCGCGATTGCCGACAAAGCATTGCCGTTGATCGGCAGGATTTACGCAGACAAGGGCGTGGAAATGCGCTGCTGCCCGCAGAGTCTGGCCATTCTTGATGCTGCCGGGATCGCGGGGATCAAGGCCGCGACCGACACCGATTTCCACACCGAGTATCTGGCACCCATCGTGTCCATCGCCACTGTCGCAGATATGGATGCGGCCATCGCCCACATCGCCAAGTATGGCTCGCAACATACCGACGCCATCGTCACCGAGGACTATTCGCGGGCGATGCGCTTTCTGCGTGAAGTCGATTCCAGCTCGGTCGTCGTGAATGCATCCACCCGTTTTGCCGATGGCTTTGAATACGGTCTCGGTGCGGAGATTGGCATTTCCACCGACAAATTGCACGCGCGTGGGCCGGTCGGACTGGAGGGATTGACTTCGCAAAAATGGATCGTGCTCGGCAGCGGGCAAATCCGCGAGTGATGCCTGATTGAAGTCTCTCTTGCTTTTCGGCGGCACGTTTGACCCCGTCCACCATGGGCACACCGCAATGGCAGCGGAAGCATTGAAAGAAACGTCTGCTTCGGAGCTTGTTGCGTTACCAGCCGGAAACCCTTATCAAAAAGGTCGTTTGCCAATGGCGTCCGGCGAGCATCGAACGGCAATGTTGAGGATCGCGTTTGAAAGAAACGCCGATATTTCAATCGATACGCGTGAACTGACGCGTCATGGGGCAACCTTTACGGTCGATACCCTGCGCGAACTGCGCCATGAACAAGGTGACGCGGCAGCGCTCACTTGGCTGATCGGCGGCGATGCGTTCGCGAAGCTCGATAGCTGGCATCAATGGCAAGCTTTGTTTGAGCTGGCCAACTTTGCCGTGGTGTTGCGTCAGGGCGAACCGCATCCGTTGCTAGCGGCAAGCATGGCATTCAAGTCGCATCTTGCCGAACGGCAAACCGAGGCGTCCACGCTGGGAGAATCCGCGTTTGGCGGATACGCTATATTGGCTGCGGCGGTCCCGCCCGTATCGTCCACCAGCATACGTGCCCGCATCAAGGCACACCAATCGATACGCGGTTTAGCACCTGATGGCGTTTGCGATTATATTGAGCACCACAAGTTGTACGAACATGAGGAGAAAACCTAAGTTGGCTACCAAAAAACTCACGACCATCGTCATCGACGCGTTAGAAGATATCAAAGCGCGTGACATCAAACTGATCAATGTTTCCAAACTCACTTCCGTGTTTGACTACATCGCCATAGCAAGCGCTGACTCGACGCGGCAAACTAAAGCGTTGGCAAAAAACGTCATGGACAGGGTCAGGGAGAGCGGCGGCTGGATCTATGGCATCGAGGGCGAGCAATCTGGCGAGTGGGTGCTGGTCGATTGCGGCGATATTGTCGTGCACATCATGCAGCCCGCCATGCGCGAACTCTATGAGCTCGAAGAGTTGTGGGGTGAAGGAAGCCTGGAGTTTCCAAAACCAAAGCCCGCACCCAAACCAGTGGTAAAGG
>JBDTPE010000434.1:0-3192 GCA_039932875.1 Betaproteobacteria bacterium
GTTTAGAGGCGCAACACAATACAGGCAGCGGATTACTCCCCGCTGCCTTTTTTTTTCGTCCAATTTCCCCAGCCTTCTTTTGCATCCAGATGTTTCGCCAACGCGCACGGAGTTTCCAATGGGCAAAGCAATGGTGGCATCTATATCTGCCAATCTAGGCCGCCTACAGCGCCACCAATAGTTATCAGAAAATGAAGTGATGAACAAACCGACAAAAACGCCGCCCGACGTCTCCGTAGTCATACTTGCTGCGGGCCAAGGTAAGCGCATGCACTCGTCGATACCCAAGGTACTGCAGCCAATCGCCGGAAAACCGCTGCTTGCGCATGTGATCAAGGCTGCAAGAGAATTGCAGCCGCAAAAAATCTGCATCGTAATTGGCCACGGCGGCACCCAAGTTCGGGAGAGTATTCCCGAGGCAGACATTGCGTGGGTAAAACAGGAGCCACAACTAGGTACCGGCCACGCCGTCCTCCAGGCAATGCCAGAACTTGCCATTAGCGGCGTCACACTTATTTTGTACGGTGATGTACCACTGATTCGCCCGACAACGCTGCAGTCGCTTTGCATCGCCGCCACTGCAGGTAAACTCGCCTGGCTCACAATGACAGTCGCCAACCCCCAAGGACTCGGCAGAATCCTCCGCGACCAAAACGGAATGGTGCAGGGAATCATCGAAGACAAAGACGCCACTGACAATGAAAAGTTGATCAATGAAATCAACACCGGCTTCCTCGCCTGCCCAACCGCCCTGCTCGCCAAATGGTTGCCACGCCTAACAAATAACAACGCTCAACAGGAATACTACCTGACGGATATCCTGAAGATGGCAGTAAAGGATGGCGTTGCGGTCGAAACATTCTCACCGGCTAGTGAAACGGAAGTCACCGGCATCAACACCAAAATGCAACTCGCAGCACTGGAGCGCACCTATCAGCAAGAAATTGCGGCGCAGCTTATGTACAAAGGCGTAACGCTGGCCGATCCCGCGCGGCTCGACGTACGCGGCGACTTGCAGTGTGGCGACGGCAAACTGAACGATGTATCGATAGACGTGAACTGCATTTTCGAGGGCCGTGTCACGCTGGCGGCAAACGTAAAAATAGGCGCCAACTGTATTCTCCGCAATTGCACCATTGGCGCCGGCACCGAAGTGCTACCGTACACATTCATCGATGACGCAATCATCGGCGCAAACGCAAAAATTGGCCCTTACGCCCGTATTCGTCCGGGGACCAAACTGGCGGACGATGTGCACATCGGCAATTTCGTCGAAGTAAAGGCGAGCGAAATCGGCCGTGCCTCAAAGGCAAACCATCTCACTTATATCGGCGACACCACCATAGGCAAAAATGTAAACATCGGTGCGGGCACCATCACCTGCAACTACGATGGCGCCAACAAGCATAGAACAGTCATCAACGACAACGTGCATATCGGCTCCGATGTACAACTGGTTGCACCCGTCACAATAGGTGAGGGCGCCGATATCGGTGCCGGCACAACGGTGTGGAAAAATGTGCCCCCAGGCGGCCTTACGCTCAATGAGAAAACGCAGGTGCGAAAGAGCAACTGGACACGCCCGACCAAGAAATCAAAGTAGTCCAAACCGCCACTTGAAACCACAATTCCGGCGCATGCTTGCAAAGCCGTTATCGACGATCAATGCAGTGCAGACATTGACCCGCAAGCAATCGCGAACAAACCATCAACGGCGCAATTAGCTATTCAACACTGGCCAATAACGCAAAAGTCTCAACCTCCCCGGAGAAGTTCCATGTGCGGAATCGTAGGCGCAATATCCAATCGAAATATCGTCCCCATCCTCACCGAGGGCCTTAGGCGCCTCGAATATCGCGGCTATGATTCGGCTGGCATCGCGGTCCTCAGCAAAGACAACCACTCGATTGATCGTGTCCGACGCGTCGGTCGCGTGGCGGAAATGGAAGCCGGTATTGCCGCCGAAAACCTCACCGGTATTCTCGGTATCGGCCACACCAGATGGGCAACGCACGGCGGCGTCACCGAGCCCAATGCCCATCCGCATATCTCCCACAATGAAATCGCCGTCGTTCACAACGGCATCATCGAGAACCACGAAGCACAACACCAACGCCTGAAGCAGCTCGGCTACCACTTCGAGTCGCAAACCGACACCGAAGTCATCGCACACCTTGTGCACTACTACTTCAAGCAGACCAAGAATCTATTCGAAGCGACTCAGCAAGCGGTGCGCGATCTGCACGGCGCGTATGCCATCGGCGTCGTCGCAGTAGGCTCGCCCGAAACCATGATTTGCGCACGCGTTGGCTGTCCGCTGCTCATCGGCCTTGGCGACGCCGGTCAACACGAGAACTTCATCGCCTCCGACGTCTCCGCTATTCTCCCCGTCACCCGCCGCGTCATGTACCTGGAAGAAGGAGATGTCGCCGAGCTGACCCGTGAAGGCGTCAACGTGGTTGATCGCGCAGGCAACAAAGTCGAACGCGGTGTCTTCACATCAGACGCGTCCGCCGAAGAGTCCGAGCTCGGACCCTATCGTCACTTCATGCAAAAAGAAATCTACGAGCAGCCGCGTGCGATTGCAGACACCCTCGCTGCTACGCTTGCCGAGGGTATCAAACCAGCGCTATTCGGCGAGCGCGCCGAAGAGATCTTCAAGCAAACCGACGCGGTACTTATTCTCGCCTCCGGCACCAGCCACTACGCCAGCATGGTCGGCAAACAATGGATCGAAACGATCGCAGGTATCCCCTGCAATGTCGAACTTGGTCACGAATACCGCTACCGCGATTCCATTCCAAACCCAAACCAACTCGTCGTCACCATATCCCAGTCCGGCGAAACGCTAGACACCATGGAGGCCTTGAAGCGGGCCAAAGAACTCGGCCATCAACACACGCTCTCTATCTGCAACGTCCGCGAAAGCGCCATTCCACGCGCCTCTTCGCTGGTGTTTTACACGCGCGCTGGAAAAGAAATCGGCGTCGCCTCCACCAAAGCCTTCACCACCCAGCTGGCCGCGTTATTCATCCTCGCACTGACACTCGCCAAAGCCGGCGGCCGCCTTACGGCTGAACTGGAAGCCGACTACCTGGAGCAGTTACGCTATGTGCCCGGCAGCGTCCAGCATGCACTCAACCTTGAGCCACAGATACAAGCGTGGGCAGAAAAATTCTCCGAAAAAAATCA
>JBDTPE010000435.1:0-3192 GCA_039932875.1 Betaproteobacteria bacterium
CGTTTTGGACCCGTTTGGCAACATTATTGGACTGATTCAGAATCCGCATTTCAAACTACCCGATGTTGCCTGAGGTCGAAGGCGCGATTGAACATTCGCGCCAGAATAGTGCGCACCGGCTATTCGTTAAACCTTGTCACTCTGCATTGACGCTCCTATACACCCGCCTGATAATGATTGTGCGAAAAGTCTTCTTGACAACATTGCACACGGTAAAACGTAGCGGTATTTTCAGTGCTCCATTCAACTGCGGGGTTGTACGTGGTATCGGCGATCGGTCAGGCATCTAAGCACGCGAGTATCAGTCAACGAGTCAGCTTGCAGCAGGCTGCGCTGCTGGATATTCTCAAAAGCGACTTACTTGCACAGGGCTTGCAAAATATTTTCACCGTATTGAATGAAACGACGGCGCGTACGCTCGGCGTTTCAGGTGCGTCAATTTGGCGGTTTACTGCCTGTCGAGAATATCTTGAACTTGCAGACCGATATGACCGCATCCCGGACAAGCATAGTTCTGGAAAATGCATGCTGGCTGCCGACTACCCCGCCTATTTCGAGGCGCTGCAACGCAACCGCGTCATCAGTGCGAGCGATGTCCAGAACGATCCGCGCACGATCGAACTGGCAATCGAGATTGAGAATATCAAGCTATGCTCGATTTTGGACGCAACAATCTGGTATGCAGGTGAAAATCGCGGTGTAATCTGTATAGAGTCTATCAATGAACGTCGTGACTGGGCGCCTGACGAACAGCAGTTCGCTGGTTCAATTGCCGACTTGGTGGCATTAGCTTTGGAGAATAATCACCGCCGCGAAGCGCAAAATCGCTTAAGCGCATCTGAAGATCAATTTTCGCGCGTTTTTTGGCTTAGTCCAGACTGGATGGTTATTACCAGACTCAGGGATGCAATCGTCCTTGAGGTGAACGAGAGTTTTGAGCGGCAGTCCGGCTATAGCGCCGCTGAAGTGGTTGGCCGTACCGCGCAGGAAATTGAACTTTGGGTATCCGACGACCTACGACAGTCATGGCTCTCGCGCGGCGCGGCGCAGGGCAGCGTGCGTGGATTGGCCGCGGAACTGCGACTCAAGTCTGGCGAGATCCGTAGCTTTGAAATCGCCAGCGAACGAATTGAATTGAGTGGCGAACCTTGCCTGATTACCATCAGCCGCGACGTTACGGCCAGTAAGCGCCAGGAGCGTCTGGTATACGACATCGCGCAAAGTGTCGGTGCCGCCAGCGGGGAAGCATTTTTCCGAACCCTGGTGGAGTGTCTGGCGCGTGCACTCGACGCAGATATGGTGTTTGTGGGGGAATTGGACAGCGCCGACAAGACACATATTCACACTATCGATGTGCAGAAGAAAACTGGCGCAGCGCCTAATTTCGTCTATGAGCTCCATGGTTCCCCGTGTGAGTCCGTGCTCGGTCGCGGAATTTGCGCCTACCCGCGTGATGTCGCCCGGCTGTTTCCGCGAGATGAGGCGTTAGCTGCAAAGGGCATTGAGGGATATGTCGGTGCGCCCTTGACCGACTCGTCGGGCAAGGCGCTCGGGCTGATTGCGGCACTATTTACCCGACCACTGGACATGGGCGGCACAACAGTACACATGTTGCAGATCTTTGCTGCACGAGCGGCAGCAGAGCTTGAGCGACGCAATCACTTACTTGCGCTGGAGCACCGTGCGACGCATGACATGTTGACTGGACTCATCAATCGCGCAGCGCTGGAGCGCAAGATCAACAGCTCAATTGAACCTCGCAATGGCAAAACCTGTGCCCTCCTGTTGATCGACCTTGACCGATTCAAGGAAATTAACGACACGCTAGGGCACGCGGTGGGCGACCGGTTATTGGTCAGACTTGCAAAGCGGCTTGCAACCGAAAATGAAGCGGGCAGCATTTGCCGGGGCGCCGTAGCTCGCCTTGGCGGCGATGAGTTCGCCATTTGGCTCGACACATTGTCCGGCCCTAGTGACGCAGAATTTGTCGCGTCGCGGGTTTTGGCTGCGTTGATCGCTCCGGTTGAAATTGATGACTATCGCCTTGAGGTTGGCGCCAGCATCGGCATCGCGGTAATAACAGAGGACAACACCGATGCCAACGAGATGGTGAGACGTGCGGACGTTGCCATGTACGTTTCCAAACGTCGTGGCGATGGCTATGCGGTCTACGATGGCAGCGACGACTCCAATTCGCGCGAGCGGTTGACACTTATTGGCGAGATCGGCGAAGCCGTTCGGTGCGGACAGTTCGAATTGGAATATCAACCCAAAGTAAATTTGCAGGCCGGTATTCCAACTGGATTCGAAGCGCTTGCTCGGTGGCGCCATCCCCGACTGGGCCTGTTGCAACCCGGCCAGTTCATCCCGCTTGCGGAGCTTTCTGACGTAATTCGACCGTTGACGCTATGGGTGTTGGATCAAGCCCTGGCGCAACTAAACGATTGGCGACGCGATGGATACAACCTGCGAATGGCCGTGAATCTGTCTGCAAGACACTTGATGGATGACGCCTGCCCGGACCAAATTCGCCGCCTGCTTGAGAAACATGATGTGCCTGCAGGTCAGCTGGAGCTGGAAATTACCGAGAGCGCCTTGATCGCCGACCCAGTGCGAGCCACGCAGGTACTGACGCGAATTCATGACATGGGTGTCTGTTTGTCGATTGACGATTTCGGCACTGGCTATTCTTCACTTTCGCATCTCATGCGTCTGCCCCTCAATTCGCTCAAGATTGACATGTCGTTTGTTTTACATATGTTGACAAACCCGAAGTGCGCAGCAATCGTTGAGTCAACGATCAATCTTGCGCACAATCTTGGCCTGTCAGTGGTTGCCGAAGGCATTGAGAGCAGCCAGGTTCAGTCAGCATTGTGTTCACTCGGATGCGATGACGGCCAAGGCTTCGCTATTGGGCGCCCGATGAATCGCACCGACGCCATGAGCTGGTTGCGTGCCCGCGTAGATTCGACAATCAATCGTCGTTGACGAGCGCCCATCGTTAACCCCTTTAGCTGGACGCCGAGAAACAGTGTATTGCTGCCAATAACGGGAAATATCTGCGCCTGCGAATCTCGACTTAATTTCGCCATGGTAAATCCATGTGAACAATGTCACGGCTATGAATCACCGCATCGGCCAATCGGACCGTGCTGATGACAACTCTTAAGGACTTCCGGCAATGCTCGCATG
>JBDTPE010000436.1:0-3191 GCA_039932875.1 Betaproteobacteria bacterium
CGCCGCCCAACTTCCCTGCGACACCAGTGCGATCAGAAGCCAGGCTACGCCGGTCGCAAACAGACCCGCAAGCATTACGCGACCAACGCCGAACCGCGAATTGAAATGCTGCACGCCGAACGACGCAATCAGGAAACCGACGCCACCCATCATCCATACGAAGCCGATCGTGCCTGGTGAAAGCGCCAGATCTCGGGCAGCAAACAGGATAACGATCGCAAAATACATATGCTTCAGAAACTGCCAAACGGCGAGTCCCCAGGCGAGCGACCGCAATACCGGGTTGTCGCGAATCAACTGCAGACCCTCCTTGGCGTCAGCCCAAACGGTGACCTTTTTTTCGCGAACCCTTGGCGCGTCAGTGGCCTTTGCTTTGATACTCCGTAGCATCAATGCCGATGCAAAGAACGCCATTGCGTCGAGTAATATTGCGAATGGCGCCGTTAGCCAGTGAATAAAAACGCCGGCCAAACCTGGGCCGATAAGTTGTGCGCTTGAGTCGGATAAAGCGATGCGTGAATTGGCCTCCACAAGATTTTGGCGCCCAACCCGCTCTGTCATGAACACTTGATAAGCCGCCCAGCCGATGATGCCGCCAATCCCCACCAGGAAACCGACGACATAAAGTACCGGCATCGACAGCACGCCATACCAGGCCGCGATTGGTACGGCAAGCAGAGCGAGCCCCCTGCCCACGTCGGCCATGATGATCAGGGGCAATTTTCGGGAGCGGTCAACCAGTACACCCGTAAACAGGCCAAACAGTGTGTAGGGAAGGGCCTCAACCGCAGTCAGTATCCCCATTTCGAATGGGGACGCGTTGAGCATCAGCGCTGCGGTGAGCGGCAACGCCAGAAACGTCACTTGGCCACCAAAGTGGGTGATGGTGAGAGAAATCCAAAGCGTACGAAAATCGCGGCTTCGCCAAAGTTTGCCGAAATACTTGTCCAGCCGATGTTGTTCTGTATTCATTCTTATTCTTTCCAATCTTGCCGTGCAATTATTGATGCACATTTGCGGCCCGGCTGATAAGCGGGCCAACAAGCGGGAAAATTGAGTCCGGTTTGATTCCCCGCCGATTTGATCCGGCGAGGGCCTTGCAGAAAGGCGCTACCGGGTTAGACGAATGCCATGCGTGCGATGCCGACATCTAGAGATCGAGTCGGTCGCAGGATGGCGATACATCCACCATGCACACCGGCAACGATGCCGCCAGCCGTCACTGCCGGCAGCGCGCAAATTGCGATATATGTGTGAATGTTGGACACGGAAACTCCCGTTGGATGAATTTCGTAAAAGTGGAGTTTAGCGCAGTCCAACGCCGGATGCAAAATCGGCCGCCATTCTCGGACTGTGTTCAAACCCAATGTCCGCAGTTTGCGGCACGTGGCTGTGCTTCAGTTACACTACGACGCTTTTCGCGGGGCTCTATGTGGTTCAAGAATTTGCAGCTATTTCGTTGTCCGGCACCGTGGAACATCACCGCGTCCAGCCTTGAAGAACAGTTGGGGCGTCACCCCTTCCGTAGCACTGCAGGTTATGAATTGCAGACGCAGGGTTGGATTTCGCCGCGCGACGACAGTGGGTTGGTGCATTCAGTCAATGGACAACTTCTGATTACACTCTGCGCCGAAAAAAAATTGCTGCCAGCATCAGTCATTAAAGATGCAACCAAAGCCAAGGCGATCGAAGCCGAAAAACATCAAGGCTACAAGCCAGGCAAGAAACAGTTGCGCGATATCAAGGAGCAGGTCACCGACGAACTTCTCCCAAGAGCATTCGCGGTGCGCCGTCGCACCGGTATCTGGATTGATCCGGCCAATGGCTGGCTGGTGATGGATGTCGGTTCATCCAATCGTGCGGATGAAGTTGTGACCCTGCTGAGTAAGTCGATTGATGACCTGGTCATCGAAAGGCTGAAAACTGCGGTGTCGCCCGGCACGGCAATGACCGCCTGGTTAGCAAACAATGATGTCCCCACGGGCTTCAGCATCGACCAAGATACTGAATTGCAGTCGCCGGTGGAAGAAAAGGCGACTGTTCGTTTCGTGCGCCATACGCTTGATCCCAAAGAGATTCAGCGGCACATCGCCGCTGGAAAGCAATGCACGCGGCTGGCATTGACTTGGGCTAACCGCGTGTCATTTGTGCTAACTGACACCTTGACCATCAAACGGGTACTTCCCATCGATGTCATTCGGGAAACTGAGGCATCACCCGCACAGAACGAGGACGAACGTTTCGATGCAGATTTCACGCTGATGACTGGCGAACTTCATCATTTATTGAATGATTTGACGCCAGCACTCGGCGGCATGGAGTCTTCTGGCGGCATTTGAGGATTAGTCCAGAAAATCCTGAGGTGGGGTAGGTGCGCATCTCGCCGACAGGCTGTAAGCAAAATATTTCCGCGAATCACACATTTTTCACCCTGATTTTTTGATCTCATCGGGCCTTTAACGGACCGTCATGAGCGATCCCGTAGGCGAATTGGGATACAGTCACAACATGACGAATATTCCAACTGTTTCATGGCTCGCATACTGCCGCGCCGGGTTTGAGCCTGACTTGGCCGCTGAATTCAAAATGCGTTTCGGTAACACACCTGTTGCCCTAGTGGCGAACCCGCTGAGCGGCTATGTGCTGGCTTCATTTCTTGCCAAAGATGCAAAACGCGGGGCAGCCCTTGCCGACTGGCGCGACTGGATTTTTGCCCGCCAACTGTTGCGCGCCAATGCACTACCAGTCCCGCTGGCCACCAATGATCGCGTCACCCCCATCGTTGCTGCTGCCAAAGCCTGGCTATTACAACAAAAGGTGGAAAGAGTAGGGAGTGTCTGGATCGAGTACCCGGACACAAATGACGGGAAGGCGCTGTCAAAACTATCCCAGGCATTGCAGTTGCGCATCAGCGCTGAATTCATCGCTGGCGGACTGCTGCACAAAGATGAAGCTTTGCCGCGCTTGCATGTGCTGTTAACGCCAGACCGACAAGCGTACCTTGCCTTGGCCGACACGCGAACTGCATCGTCGTGGCCCTTGGGCATTGCACGCTTGAAAATGCCGCGCGAAGCGCCCAGCCGTTCGACGTTGAAGCTTGCCGAAGCACTACATGTTTTCGTCGGCGACAACGAAGAACGCATCTTGCGATCGGAAATGAAGGCAGTCGATCTGGGTGCCGCACCTGGTGG
>JBDTPE010000437.1:0-3182 GCA_039932875.1 Betaproteobacteria bacterium
GGTGTCGGCCTGTGTACGGAGAATGGAGAAGACGACATCGTCAGCCGTGAACTTTGATCCGTCGTGCCACAACACGCCCTGGCGTAACTTGAACACCCAGACTGTCGGCGAAGTCTGCTTCCATTCGGTTGCCAGACTGGGAATCGGCTTCATGTTCTTGTCACGCACCAGTAATTGTTCGTAAATCTGTCCATTGAACTGGTTGGTAAACGATTCGTTTTGCGCATGCGGATCGTGTGTCGCGATATCGCCCTGGCTGGCCCAGCGGAACGTTTTTGCCTGCGAATTCGCGCTGCTGCCGAGGGTAAATCCGATGGCGACTGCCATGATAGTTGCCGCCGAGATAATGTGTTTCATGGATGCTCCTGCCGTGAGTGAAAGTGCCGACCGATATTGACTGACCAGAAATCATAAACGAAACCGCAACTTATAATCATACTTTCCACCGCCGTCATTGCCATGGTCTCCCCCCTCCGTTACCGCGTCGTCCCGCGCAATCCTGCCGCGCACCTTTTCGAAGTCTCTGTCACTGTCAACGAGCCGGACCCGGCTGGACAGTCCTTTTCGTTGCCGGTGTGGATACCGGGCAGTTACCTGATTCGCGAGTTCTCGAAAAATATCGTTGTCGTGCGTGCCACTGCCGATGGCGTGCCTCTGACCTATCAAAAAACCGATAAGGCAACATGGCGCTGCGCACACACTACCGGGGCCATCACCCTCACCTATGACGTGTACGCTTGGGACTTGGGCGTTCGCGGCGCGCATCTGGACGAATCGCATGCTTTCTTCAATGGCAGCAGCGTTTTCTTGCTGCCAGCCGGTTTTGAGAATACGCGCTGTGAAGTGGAAATCGTTCCGCCCGATGGCAAGCGATACCTGAACTGGCAGGTGGCAACTGCATTGTGGCAGACACAAGCACCGGCGCGGCCTGCAGACCAAAAGACCGCTGAGTCGCCCGTCAATGCTGGCGTTTCAATTGCCAAGCAGTTCGGCACGTTTGTGGCCGACAACTACGACGAGCTGATCGATCATCCGGTGGAGATGGGGACGTTTACCCACGCGACGTTTGAAGCCTGTGGCGTGACGCATCACATCGCCATTACAGGCAGGCACCGCGCCGACATGAATCGGCTTTGCGCAGACCTGTCGAAAATTTGTGAAGCGCAGATTCGGCTGTTCGAACCTGAAACTGCTGTGGCGCCGATGTCGGAGTACTGGTTTCTCATCATGGCGGTTGGCGATGGCTACGGCGGTCTCGAACATCGCGCGTCTACAGCGTTGATCTGCAACCGCGACGATTTGCCGTTGGCGCACGACAAACCAGTCAGCAAGGGTTATCAGCGCTTGCTGGGATTGGCGTCACACGAATATTTTCACACCTGGAATGTAAAACGTATCAAACCGGCGGCTTTTGTGCCTTACGATTTGACCCGGGAAAACTACACGCGCCAGCTCTGGTTTTTCGAAGGCATCACCAGCTACTACGATGATCTGATGCTGGTGCGCAGCGGCCTGATAGAGCCGCTCACGTATTTGGAGTTGATCGCCGAGAACATCGGTCGCGTCATGTCGCAGTCAGGTCGCCACAAACAGAGTGTTGCCGAGTCGAGCTTTGACGCCTGGGTCAAATACTATCGGCAAGATGAGAATTCGCCCAACGCCATTGTCAGTTATTACCAGAAGGGCGCGATGATCGGGCTGGCACTTGATCTCACCATTCGCGAGCGCACCGATGGCGCAAAATCGCTGGACGATGTGATGCGCGGATTGTGGGGCGCCTACGGCCGTACCGGCATTGGCGTGCCCGAAGGCGGCGTGGAAACGGTTGCAGAGCAAGCCAGCGGTCTCGATTTGAAAGAGTTTTTCACGCAGGCCGTCTACGGCACAGCCGACCTGGCGCTATCGCCACTGTTGCTTGCCATGGCCATCAACTTGAGCTGGCGAACACCGGGCAAGACCAAAGATGAAGATCCTGCGCCGGCGACCATCGGCGCAAAAATTGGCGCAGAACCGAATGGCGATGCCAAGGTCTCACAGGTGTTTGATGGTGGTGCTGCGCAGGCTGCAGGACTCTCAGCAGGTGACGTGGTTATCGCGGTAGATGGCTTGCGAGTCACCGCGGCGACGCTAGAAAAGCGAATACGCAGTTACCCGGTCGGGTCGGTCGTGGCGTTCACCGCATTTCGGCGCGATGAAATGTTGACGTTTCACGTCAAGCTGCACGCGTTGCCGGCACAGACCTGTGCGTTGACCATGCTGGACGCCCCGATTGACGCCAAGTCCCGCCGTAACGCCTGGCTGCTGCCCGCCTTGCCGTCGTGATCTCAATCACAGCACAAACCGCCAGCGGTATACTTTTCCCCAACCAATGAAGCCGGAGTCCCCATGAATGCCCCCAATGATTTGAAGCTCCCCCCGCTGCAAGATCCATCCTTGTTCCGCCAGCAGAGTTATCTCAACGGCGAGTGGGTCGACGCCGACTCGGGTGCCAGGTTCGATGTCGACAACCCTGCCGACGGTAGCGTCATCGCCAGCGTCTCTTTGTGTGGCGGCGCGGAAACACGCCGCGCCATAGACGCCGCCAATGCGGCACTACCCGCGTGGCGCGCGCTGACGGCAAAACAGCGCGCCACACTGCTGCGCCGCTGGTTCGATCTCATGCTGCTGAATGCGGATGATTTAGCGCTGATACTGACCACTGAGCAGGGCAAGCCTTTGACTGAAGCCAAAGGTGAAATCATGTACGGCGCATCGTTCATCGAGTGGTTCGCCGAAGAAGGCAAACGCATCTACGGCGATGTCATTCCGCCGCATATGGCCGATAAACGACTCATCGTCATCAAGCAGCCCATCGGCGTGACGGCAGCCATCACACCGTGGAACTTCCCGAACGCCATGATCGCGCGCAAAGTTGCGCCCGCATTGGCAGCAGGCTGCACGATGGTCATCAAGCCGGCCGAACAAACACCGCTCTCGGCACTTGCCATGGCGGAGCTCGCACATCGTGCTGGCATCCCCAAAGGCGTCCTCAATATCGTCACCGGCGATGCCGCGTCGTCGATTGCCATCGGCAAGGAGCTTTGCGCCAATCCGATCGTGAGAAAACTCACGTTCACCGGCTCCACCGAAGTCGGCCGCATCCTCATGCGCCAGTGTGCCGACACCATCAAGAAACTCTCGCT
>JBDTPE010000438.1:0-3181 GCA_039932875.1 Betaproteobacteria bacterium
TCCGATTTTGGGGTGAACATCGCCATCGACGACTTTGGTACTGGCTACTCGTCGCTGGCCTATCTGCGCCGCTTCCAAGTCGATACGCTGAAGATTGATCAGAGCTTCGTAAGCGATGTGGATACCAATCTCGATGACGCCGCCATCGTCGAAGCCATCATCGCACTCGGTCACAGCCTAAAGCTCAACGTGGTGGCCGAAGGTGTGGAAACCGAAGAGCAGAGGAAACAGTTGCTCAAGCTCAAGTGCGACCAGTGCCAGGGATATTTGTTCGGCGAGCCGGTGCCCGCGCTCGAATTTGAACAGCGCTACTTACAAATCGGGGAGGGCAGGAAAAAATGAAACGCCAATACTGGCGCGCCTGTCGGGCCGAAAATGGCTGAAAACGCGCGTCAATAATGGACTTTCGCAGAATGCCAGTGGTTCCTCACTAAACAGCTAAAACGCGCCACGTGTTCGCCATCGCGTTTGACTTCCTCGCCAAAACGGCGTATTTCACAAATTCGCTTTCACTAACTCTAAGACGCGCAGCCAGAACAGTTGCTGCATAAACTAACCGGAGAACGACATGAGTAGAACCAATATCGTTGCAGCAATGGTGCTGGCATTTTTGCCGGCGGTGTGTGCGGCGCAAAGCGTTTTTGATGGTACCTGGAAAACAGAGGTCAGCAGCATCGACTTTCCGGCCAAGCCGTCGGTATTTGTTTTCAAAGACGGCACCTACGAATGCAAAACTTGTGCGACGCCAGCCGTAGTCAAGACCGACGGCAAAGATCATAAAGTGGTGGGTAATCCCTATGCAGACACACTCGCGGTGAAAATTGTCGACGCCAACCACGTCGAGATCTTCAGCAAGAAAGGCGGAAAAGTCGTTGCGCACAGCAAGTATTCGGTATCGACGGACAAAAATTCGATGCAGCATGAATACACGACCAATTCTGCTGCCAACGCCGAAGTCGTCAAGGGCACGACCAGCTATGCGCGTATTGCCTACGACAAGGCCAGCGCCAACCTGATGTCGGGCTCATGGAAAGCGATCAAGGCTGACAAGGTATCGGACAATGGCTTGCTCGTCACGTACAAATCGGAGGGGGCAATGATGACGATGTCCACGCCGACCGGCGAGTCTTATTCGGCTAAGACCGATGGTACCGACACACCGTACAAAGGAGACCCAGGTACCACTAGCGTGTCTGTAAAAGTGCGCAAGAATACGTTGGAAGAAAACTACAAACGTGATGGCAAGGCCACCGGTATGACGAGAATGGAAGTCGACGCCACCGGCAAAAAAGCCAAGGTCGACTGGATCAATAACCTGACACGAACCAATGGTAATTATTCGATGATGAAGCAGTAAGGCCGCCCGCCTCACCGCAGTTTAGGGCCTATTTGTCAATGCGAACATTTCCCGAATGGCCAATTCGCCGGCGCGACTAAAACTCACGACGCGGGAGTCGTTTTCGCGCTTGCACCAGCGTCGAGCGAGGCTGTGATCGAGTATCGCGGCGCCAAGCGCACCGGCGAGATGATGCCTACGCTCGCTCCAATCGAGACAGGTGCGGCAAAACGCACGGCGGCGGGTTTGCAGCGCGACGGCATCAATGCCGTGATCCTTAAAGAATCGCTGGCCGGCAATGGTGAGTGCGATGCCATCGGCCTCAAGTGCTAGTGCACCGCGCTGGATGAGGCGCTCATAAAGCTGCACGCTTAGCTCGCCGGCCAGATGGTCGTAGCAAACTCGGGCCTTGCGCAGCGCCGGGTCGCGCGGACTGGTGCGCAGCCGCACGTCGCCGGTTCTGAATGCGACTCCCATCAGTGACTCCAGCAAGTGCGCGACATCGTCGTCCGCCAGCTGAAAATAGCGGTGCCGACCCTGGCTCTCGACAGTGATCAATTTGGCATCCGCCAATTTGGCAAGATGCGCGCTGATCGTTTGTTTGGTAACACCGGCGATGTCCGCGAGCTCAGTGGCGGTGAGCGCCTTGCCACCCATCAGCGCGGTCAGCACCTCCGTGCGTGTGGGGTCGCCGATCAAGGCAGCGATGCGTACGATGTTTGGGCCCTCTTTCATGGTTCGATGGTAGACGAACCATCAAGAAGTGGCAATGCACTATCGTATGCACTCCAATTCCTCAAGGTGAGACCAAGATGAGAGTTACTTGCTTCATCCGCTATCAGATCGACCCTTTCCAGCGCGATGCTTTCCGCACCTACGCTCAAAACTGGGGACGGATTATTCCCAGATGTGGCGGTCATTTGCTCGGCTATTTCCTGCCACACGAGGGGACCAACGACATTGCCTGGGGGCTCATCGGTTTCGACAGCCTCGCGGCGTACGAGGCATATCGCGCGCGCCTGAAAACCGATGCCGAAGGCCGCGCCAATTTTGCGTTCGCACAAGACAAACGTTTTATTCTGCGTGAGGAGCGTACGTTTACCGAAGTCGTCGAGGGAACCTTGCAGATTCCCGCCGTCACAACTGGAGTAGTCGCATGATTGCCGTAATCTTCGAAGTCAAAACCCGCGCTGCGCACAAGGCCGAATATTTAGATGCAGCCGCATTGCTGCGACCACAACTGGATTCGTTCGATGGTTTTATCTCAATCGAGCGCTTCGAGAGCTTAAGCGAGCCAGGCAAGATACTCTCGCTTTCATTCTGGCGCGATGAAGAGGCCGTGCGTAACTGGCGCAATCTCGACGCGCACCGGGTCATTCAGGCTGCCGGGCGCCACCATATCTTCGACGATTACCGACTGCGCGTCGCTGACGTGAATCGCGACTATGGCATGCGAGATCGGGCCGGCGCACCCGAGGATTCGCGGCAGGAGCACGGCGGCTGATTGGGTTCAGGTCGCCTCGTGTTGGCGTCGATGGCCCGCGCCAGATCGCAGCGGCGCGGGCAGCAATCACATGTTCTTGAACAAAGGCATAAACGTGAGACTTACCGTCAACGTTTCCGGCCGATTTTTCAGCTTCATCGTGCCGCGACCGGTATCGTCGCGAACGATTGACGCAACCGCTTTCATATTGACGATGGTCGCGCGATGAATCTGTTTGAAATGAGTCGGGTCGAGCTTGTCGAGCATCTCACGTAGCGGTGTGCGTACCAGCGATTCGCCCTGTGCCGTCATCACCACCGTGTACTTGTTGTCGGACTGAAAATAGGCCACATCGTCCACCA
>JBDTPE010000439.1:0-3169 GCA_039932875.1 Betaproteobacteria bacterium
GGCACGACGATGGCAAGATGATGAAGAAGATGAACACCTTCACCGATTTCATCGACGCGGCCAAATATCTGGTCGACAAGAAATACACGGACCCCAGCCAGCTCGTCATTCAAGGCGGAAGTGCCGGTGGCTTACTGATGGGTGCGGTCACCAATTTGCGCCCGGATCTGTTCAAGGCTGTCGTTGCGCAAGTCCCGTTTGTCGATGTCATGAATACCATGCTCGATGCGTCTCTGCCGCTTACCGTGGGCGAGTATCTGGAGTGGGGTAATCCGAACGAGGAAAAGGCCTACAAGTACATGCGCAGCTATTCGCCATACGACAATCTCGCAAAGAAAGCTTACCCGGCCATGCTGGTTGAGACATCGTTGAACGATAGCCAAGTGATGTACTGGGAACCCGCCAAGTATGTTGCGAAGTTGCGCACTCTGAAGACGGATAACAATCCTTTGCTGTTGAAGACCAATATGGACGCCGGTCACGGTGGTGCATCGGGACGCTATGATTATTTGAAACAGATTGCCTACACGTATTCTTTCGTTCTCACGCAGGTGGGCATCGCCCAATAGCGCGGAAGCTCGTTTCAAATTCGGGCGTTTCAGATAACGCGAGAAATCTGTTTTTCCCAGCGCACGGTGGAAGCAGATTTCTCACCCGGTGACACCAGTCCCGTCATCACTCACCGCCTTCTCGCTCGCGAATTCGACTAATTCCAGAGACTGACGCGCAACGCACTCGGCCATGACCTCCTTTTCAAATTTCCACTTGTTCGCGGTTTGCGTGTTGATCTGGGGATCAACCTGGCTGGCGATCACGTTTCAGCTCGGCGCGGTATCGCCGGAAGTCTCGGTCGGCTATCGTTTCCTGGTTGCCTCTGCTGTCTTGTTTGCGTACTGTAGCTGGCGTGGCCTCAAGCTGCGTTTTACATGGCGCGAGCATGTCGACCTTGTCCTGTTCGGCGCGTCGATGTTTTGCATCAGCTACATCTTCGTCTACTACGCCGAAACCTACATCGTCTCGGGGATGGTGGCAGTCGGCTATTCAGCCAGCCCGATGATCAACATGTTGATGTCACGCCTATGGTTCGGAACACCCATGACCGTGCGCGTTGCCACTGGCGCCATGTTCGGCATCGTCGGCATCATCAGCGTGTTCTGGCACGAGTTTGCAAATCTTTCGGCAAGCCGCAATGCCGAGCTGGGCGCGATTCTGACGGTGCTCTCAGTGGTGGCATCTTCAGCCGGCAGTATGGTGGCAACGCGCATACAGAAAAGCGGCTACTCCACCTGGAGCAACATGGCGTGGGGCATGCTTTACGGCGGCGGTCTGGCGTTAGTCATTGGCGTGTCACTCGGCAAGCCGTTGAATTTTGTCACCAGCGTTGGCTATGTGGGTTCGCTCTTGTACCTCGCCATATTTGGCTCCGTGATTACGTTTGCCTGCTTCCTGACCTTGCTGGGGCGCATCGGTGCAGCGCGTGCCGGCTACGTCGGCGTGATGGTGCCAATCGTTGCGCTCGCGGTCTCGTTCTTCTTTGAGAAGTTTGCCTGGGGATGGCTAACCACTCTTGGCGTGGCACTGTCGCTGGCAGGAAATATCATCATCCTGCGCGGTAACACCGTCCCTAACCGGGCGTAGGAAACGCGCCTTCGTTTTTGTCCATATAGTCGTTAAGTGATTTGGCTGCTTTTTTTCGAATCATCGCCTTCAGCGGCCCAAACCAGCCCAGCAGCAATCCCATCGCACCCAACGATTGACGCGACCAGCTCCAGAAGTTGAAGCTGTCAATGTGACGCACGATCTTGCCGTCGCGAAACGCAAATACCGCGTCAATTTTGTTGTGCACGAAGCGGCCGGTTTGTGTAAACGTATATTTGGCTTCCCAGTGCGCCCGGCCGCCATCGGCATCGCCACTCACGTCGCCCAGCGTGAGCTCCAGATCCTTGCCGCGGCTGCACAGCATGGCCCACATGGCGGTGGCCTCGTTGCCGCGCAGCATGGGGAAGGCCGCGTCACTAAAGGCGATATCGGGGTGGTAGCAGGCGGCCATGCCCGCGGCATCGCGTTTGCCAAAGGCAGCATAAAAATCGCGAATCAGTTGCTCGTTTGCGTGCATATTTTTCTCCAGGGCGAGGGTGCGTTGTCGTGGCAATTCTTCAGACGGCTTCCGATTTAACCAACGCGATGTCGGCGATTTGCGCTTGCGTAATTTCAGCAAGCTGTCCAGGTGCGATTTGAAACATCGTGTTGGGGTGCCCTGCGGCCGGCCATACGCGCTCGTACGACAGCAAGTCCCGATCCATAAGTACCACCGGCGCGAAGTTGTGCGCCAGCGGCGCAACGCCGCCGATGACAAACCCAGTTTGCGCACGCACGAAGTCCGCGTCCGCTTTTGAAAGCGTCATGCCGATCAGTGCAGCCACTTTCTTGTCATCGACCCGGTTCTTGCCGCTGGTGATGACCAACACGGCGCGTTCGCTTGCGCGGAAGATGATCGACTTGGCGATCTCGCCTATCGTACAGCCCAGCGCGTCAGCGGCAGCTTGCGCGGTGTGTGTCGCTTCGGGCATCACGATGATGGTGTCTTTAAGCCCGTGCTGCTGCAACGCCGTGCGCACGCGCACCACGCCGGGATAAGCGTGAATGGCGCTGGCGTCGTTGAGTAATTTACTGTGTGCCGGTTTCATAGGAGTCGAGTTGATTTGCGTCAACGAAGCATTCTACTTGACGCTTATCAAGGTGCACGCTGGATGTGCAGTTCCATACTTTGCCACTCAAAGTACGGCTAAAAAACGCAACGAAACCGGAGGGCACCATGCTTAGCGATATCGAGATTGCACAGAAGGCGACAATGAAGAAAATCCAAGAGGTCGCTGCGGGGATTGGCATTCCCGAAGAGCAACTGGAGCCATACGGCCGGTATAAAGCGAAGGTGTCACTCGGCTTTGTTGATAGCCTTAAAGGCAAGAAGGACGGTAAGCTGATTCTGGTTACCGCCATCTCGCCCACACCGGCCGGTGAAGGCAAAACGACGACTACCGTCGGACTTGGCGACGCACTCAATCACATCGGCAAGAAGGCCATCATCTGCTTACGCGAGCCCTCATTAGGCCCGGTGTTCGGCATGAAGGGCGGCGCAGCCGGCGGCGGCTACGCGCAAGTGGTGCCG
>JBDTPE010000440.1:0-3169 GCA_039932875.1 Betaproteobacteria bacterium
GACTGGCGCGTATCTGTGGGATCGCCACAGCGCGGAAGCAGCACTGCAAGTGTTGTGGGCAGCTAAGACGCTGCATCCTGCGCGTTTTACCGACCTCGACATCAAGAAAGAGACAACGCAGTTCTACCAGCGCTTCTTCCGCCATGCCCTGATCGACAGCGAATTCACCTCTATCATGAACGCTACGCCGCCCTGACGGTGCTTGGTATCTTCAGAATTAGAAAGTTAACGCAATGAACAAGATATTTGACCGCGCCATGCCGCATCTGTTGATCGCGTTATCTTGCGCCTCAGTGCAAGCCGCCACCTTCACCGACGCAGCGGGCCGCAAGGTAGAACTGCCAGCCAAGGTTGAGCGCGTTTACGCCGCTGGCCCACCTGCCAGCGTTGCGGTGTTCGCGATTGCGCCCGACAAGTTGATTGGCTGGACGCGCGCGTTTCGTCCCAACGAAGCCGTATTCGTACCGAAAAAATACGCTGAGCTGCCCGAACTTGGCCGCCTCACCGGACGCGGCAATACCGCCAACGTCGAGGTGGTATTGAAAACCAAACCCGACATCATCATCGACATGGGCGCGACCAACGCCACCTTCTCGTCGCTGGCTGATCGCGTGCAGGAGCAGACCGGCATCCCCTACATTCTGCTCGACGGTCGCTTCGACAAAATGACTGAGAACATGCGCGCTCTTGGCAAGATTCTCGGCAATGAAAAGCGTGCGAACGAACTCGGCGACTACATGGATAAGACGCTGGGCGATATCCGCAAGAAGATCGAGACCATTCCCAAAGACAAACGCCCGACTATTTATTACGGACGTGGTCCGCAGGGATTGATGACCGGGCTGGGTGGTTCGATCAACGTTGAGATGATTGAATTTCTCGGGGCGATTAATGTTGCTGGCCGCGAACAGGGCGGGCTCACCAATGTGGGCTTGGAGCAGGTCTTGCTATGGAATCCCGAACACATCGTCACCAATGACCCGAATTTTTATCGCGATGTCTGGAAGCAGCCGGTATGGAGCAGTGTGAACGCGGTAAAAAACAAGCGCGTGTATCTGTCTCCGCATCTGCCGTTTGGCTGGTTCGATTATCCGCCCGGTGCCAATCGCGTCCTCGGCGTAGTCTGGCTGGCGAATTTGCTTTACCCGCAGTTGTTTCAGGACGATCTGCGCGAGACGGTTGCGGCGTTTCACAAGTTGTTTTATCACCAGGAGCCAACGGCGGCGCAGCTCGATGAGATTCTCGGAGAGCCGGGGGTTTGGCCGGAGCGAAAAGTTGGTAAATAGGTAAAGCTCCCTCATCCCCACCCTTCTCCCAGAGGAGAAGGGCTAAAGACGCAATGCGCAGTTCGTGCCCCAAGAGTCAGTAAACTCCCCCAATGAACCACAAACTCCCAGCCCTCACGCTTGCCGCCCTCGCTCTGCTGATTGTTCTGCTATTGATCGCATTCGCCATTGGTCGCTTTGCAATTAGCCCGGCGGATTTACTTACCGTCATCTGGGCCAAGCTCTCCGGCAACACACACTCCCTCCCCTCGACCTACGACGCCGTCATCTTCCAGATTCGCGGCCCGCGCGTCATCGCGGCGATCCTCATTGGCGCAGCACTCGCGGGTGCAGGTGCGGTGTACCAAAACATGTTCCGCAACCCTCTTGTCTCGCCCGACATCCTCGGCGTATCCAGTGGCGCGGCGCTGGGCGCAGTGTTGGCGATTTTTCTGTCACTGCCGATTCTTGCCATTCAAGGCTTCGCTTTCGCCGGGGGCTTGGTCGCCGTAGCGATGGTGTATTTCATCGGAAATGCGGTACGCGGGCACGATCCAATACTGGCACTCATTCTCACCGGCGTGGTCGTTGGCACGTTGCTGGGTTCGGGTATTGCGATGATGAAGTATCTTGCCGACCCCTACAATCAGTTGCCAGCCATCACGTTCTGGTTGCTCGGCAGTTTGAGCTCGATCTCACCTGCGGATTTGTGGATTGCGATACCACTGGTGCTGGTTGGCCTGGTACCTATTTTCCTGCTGCGCTGGCGCATGAATGTACTTTCACTGTCGGACGACGAAGCACGCGCACTTGGTGTGAATGTCTCGCGGTTGCGAATCGTCATCGTCGCGAGCGCCACGCTGGTCACCGCTGCTGCCGTGTCGATCTCCGGCATCATCGGCTGGATCGGGTTGCTGATCCCGCACGCGGCACGCTTACTCATCGGCCCCGAATTTGCGCGCATGCTGCCGCTAACCTTATTGCTCGGTGCGAGTTATTTGCTGGCCGTGGATACGCTCGCGCGCACCATGGCAAGCATCGAGATTCCACCGGGTGTATTGACCGCGCTCATCGGCACACCGCTGTTCCTATGGCTGCTCGCAGCCACGCATTCGCGCTCGAAAGCTTGATCTTGAGCGCATTGATCGAAGCCCGCGCCCTCGCCTACGGCCACCCCGGCCGGACGTTGGGCCGCGACATAAATCTCGACGTCGCTGAGGGCGAAGTGCTGTGCGTGCTGGGGCCAAACGGCGGTGGCAAGACAACCCTGTTTCGCACGCTACTCGGGCTTCTGCCTACGCACGGCGGTGGCGTTTCGTTGCGCGGCAAACCGCTGCAAGATTGCACCGATGCCGAGCGCGCTCGCCTGATGGCTTACGTGCCGCAAGCAAGTAACACCTACTTTGCCTTCAGCGTACGCGATGTGGTGCTGATGGGCCGCACCGCGCATCTGGGGCTCTTCAACCGGCCCGGCGCGAAAGACATCGCTGCGGCAGATGCCGCGATGAAGGAACTAAACATCACGCATCTGGCCGACAAGACATTCACGCAAATCAGCGGCGGCGAACGCCAACTTGCACTGATCGCGCGCGCACTCGCGCAAGAGTCGCCATTGCTCATCATGGATGAGCCGACTGCGAGTCTGGATTTCGGCAATCAGGCGCTGATACTCCATGAAATACTGCGCCTGAAAGCCAGCGGTCGCAGCGTGCTTTTCTGCACGCACGATCCCGATCATGCGTTGCAATGCGCAGATCGTGCGCTACTGCTGCATCAGGGCAATGTATTGGCGCTGGGTATTCCCCGCGAAGTGGTAACGGCGGACAATCTCAATACTTTGTATGGCGTAGAAGTGCAGTTGATTGACGACCCAACGCGTGGTCACGCCTTTTGCAGACCCAGGC
>JBDTPE010000441.1:0-3169 GCA_039932875.1 Betaproteobacteria bacterium
GGTATCAAAATTCGCATCAAGAAAGCGCGCTGGCCGGATTTGCTCAAGGAGTCACGCGCCGGAAAGTTGATGATGTGGCAGCTGGGCTGGAGCGCACCGTATCCAGATGCGGAAGCTTTTTTTGTCATGTTGTATGGCCCCAATGGCGGTCAAGCCAATCATGCACGCTTCAAGAATGCCGGGTTTGATCGGTTATTCGAGAAAGCGCGCTGCACGCCGCCGAGCCCGGAGCGCATGGCCATCTATCATGAAATGAATCGCTTGTTCCTGGTCTACGCGCCATGGAAGCTGGGTGCACACCGTATGCTGACCGACTTGTCGCATCCCTGGGTGATAGGTCATACCCGTCACCCGGTTATGCGCGCCACGTTGCGTTATTTGGACATTGATGTCGATATGCAAAGCAGAATGAGAAAATGAAAATATTAAAGTCCTCCAGGTTAATGGTCGCCTGCTTTATCGTCATGCATTTGTTGCATGCCACCAGTGTCCTGGCTGCCGACAAAGTGAAAACGGTGCGTTTCGCATTCCTGATCGCCGAGACGGGTTTTGACCCAGCGAAGGTATCTGATCTGTACTCCAATACGATTAACGAGGCGATATTCGATGCGCCATTGACTTACGACTTCCTTGCGCGTCCAGCCAAACTCATTCCCAACACCACGGTCGGCATGCCGGAAGTTACCGACAACGGAAAGACCTACACCTTTAAATTCAAACCTGGCATTTACTTTACTGACGACCCAGCGTTCAAGGGCACGCGCCGGGAACTCGCCTCCTATGATTACGCCTATTCGCTAAAGCGTTTCTATGATCCGAAGCTTTCGTCGCCATGGCTATGGTATGTGGAGGGCAAGATCGTTGGCGGTGATGAAGCGATGGCTGCGGCAAAGAAATCTGGAAAATTTGACTACGATGCCAGCATTGCGGGAATCGAAACGCCAGACAAGTACACGCTGCGAATCCGCCTGAAGGAAACCGATTACAACTTCATTTACATCTTTGGAACCGTGCAGACTGGCGCCGTCGCGCGCGAAGTGATTGAGGCCAACGCCCCCGATCCTGGCGCGCATCCCGTTGGCACCGGGCCGTTTCGGCTGATCGAATGGAAACGCTCGCACAAAATGGTGCTGGAGGCCAACCCCGGTTTCCGGTCCATGGTCTATGAAGCAGAGCCCGGCGACAATCTCGAGTCAAAGGAGATTTACCGGCAGATGAAGGGCAAGAAGTTGCCGCAAATTCAGAGGGTCGAAGTCTCGGTCATCGAAGAGTCGCAACCCCGCTGGCTGGCATTCCTCAATGGTGAAACAGACTATGCCAACGCGCCCAACGAGTTTGCCGGTTTCGCATTTCCCGGTGGCAAACTCGCGCCCAACCTTACGCGGCAGGGCATGCGCGGGCAGCGTTTTGTCGAGCCGGATCTGGTTTACACCTATTTCAACATGGAGCATCCGGTGGTCGGCGGTTACACGCCCGAAAAAGTCGCACTGCGCCGTGCGATGTGGCTGGCCTACAACGTTGAAGAAGATATCAACGTAATACGCAATGGTGGTGCGGTGAAGGCGGAGTCGCCTATCCCGCCCGGCGTGGCGGGCTATGACCCGGCGTTTCACAACGCGTTCGGTGAATACAATCCGGCAAAAGCGAATGCGCTTCTCGATATGTACGGTTATCGCGATCGCGATGGCGATGGTTACCGCGAGAACCCGGACGGCACGCCGCTTGTGATCGAAAAATCCTCTGAGCCCGATACCACCACCAAACAGTACGATGAATTGTGGCGCAAGAACATGGACGCAATCGGTTTGAAAATGGTGTTAAACAAAGCCAAATGGCCTGAGCTGAACAAGCAATCCCAGTTGGGTAAGCTGGCGATGTGGCAGCTCGCCTGGGGCGCCGATTATCCGGACGCGGAGAATTTCTACCAGAATCTCTATGGCGGCAATATCGGCCAAAGCAACCGCGCCAAATTCAAGCTTCCCGCTTTCGATAAGCTCTACGAACAGGCGCAACAAATGCCGCCATCACCGGAACGCAACAAGTTGTACGGTGAAATGGCCCGATTGGTATCGGTCTACGCACCGTGGATACCGCAGGTACACAGGTTGCGAAGCGACGTGGTGCAGCCCTGGGTTATTGGGTATCTGAAGCATCCGATACTGAATGCGCCGTGGCTATTCATGGATATCGATGAGAGCAAAAGGCCGCAGCATTGAATTGGGAGGCCGTGGTCGGTAAAGATATAATTGCACAGCTTTTTTCGTTGAGAAATCATGGGTTTGTTTTGCAGCTTGCGCAATGATGGCCCACGCGCACGTCGTCATCAAGCTCTGCTCGCGGGTCAACTAGCGGATTTACAGGCGTTTTTGTCCTGTAAGCCGCGTGGAATGGCGTTCTACATGTCAAGCGCCTCAGGAGAGTGATTTGCGTCGGTTGGTGCTGAAAGCGGGACATTTTCAATTGCCGGGTTGGCTGATTACTGCCTTGTTGCTCGCGTCGCTGGCTGCATTGCCCGCATACGCCGTCGAAAAAAAGACCCTGAGAATCGCCTTTCGCGCCGCCGAGACCGGTTTCGATCCACAGCGCATCGAAGACCGCTATTCGGTGGGCATTTGCGAAAACATATTCGACTCGCTGCTCAGTTACGACTGGCTAGCACGCCCGGTAAAAGTGGTACCACAGGTCGTCGAAGCAGTGCCGGTGGGCGAAGAGGGTGGCACGCGGTTTACGTTTCACATCAAACCGGGCATTTATTTTGCCAACGATCCCATCTTCAAGGGCAAAAAGCGCGAGTTGGTCGCCAAGGACATGGAATATGCGATCAAGCGATTCCGTGATCCGGCTAATCGCAGTCCCTATTCCTGGATGTTTGAAGACCGCATCGTGGGGCTCGACGAGTTTGTAGCGGCGGCGAAAAAAAGCGGCAAGTTTGATTACGACGCGCCCATTGAAGGTCTGAAGGTCTTAGACAAATACACGATCTCGTTCAAATTGCGGGAGCCGGACTACAACTTCATTTATTTTTTCACCTTGCCCATCGTGGCACCCGTAGCCAGAGAAGTCATAGAAGGCTATGCCAGCGACACGATGGCCCATCCGGTGGGCACGGGGCCCTACATGCTCAAGGAGTGGGTGCGGCGGTCGAAAATTGTGCTGGAAAAAAATCCCG